>CANDRW010000005.1 GCA_947388675.1 uncultured Clostridium sp.
AAGGAACGTCCCTAACCTGATAAAGAAGGATTTATCTATTTTATGTCGAATAATATATTAATAAGATTACTAATATAAATTTTATGTTGAGATAAGTAAAAAAAGTACAGTGTGATAAAAAATAGAGAGGGAAAGATATAGGAAGGTAGTTAGTTTAAGTTGGTAAGATACAGTGATGAACTAATTGAAGAAATTAGAAGTAATAATGATATTGTAGATGTTATTTCACAATATGTTACTCTAAAAAGAAGTGGGAGAAACTTTTTTGGATTATGTCCATTTCATAAGGAAAAATCTCCTTCTTTTGCTGTTTCACCAGACAAGCAAATATTTCATTGTTTTGGCTGTGGAGCAGGAGGAAATGTGATTCACTTCGTTAGTAAAATTGAAAGTTTAAATTTTAGAGAAACGATTGAACTATTAGCAGAAAGGTCACATATTGAACTTCCTACTTTAGAGAACAGTGAAGATGAGAAGACAGCTAGACTAAAATCAAAAGTTTATGAAATTAATCAAATAGCAGCAGAATTTTATCATGAGCATTTGTACAAGCCAACATCAAAACCAGCACAAGAATATATCAAAAAAAGAAAGTTAGATAATAATACTTTAAAAGCTTTCTTAATTGGATATGCAGGCAATTTTGATGAACTATATAGAATACTAAAAGAAAAAGGCTACACAGAAGAAGAAATGTTAGCATCTAGTTTAATTAAGAAAACACCAGATGGAAAGTTTATGGATAGTTTTCGCAAAAGATTGATGTTTCCAATACAAGATGTTAGAGATAAGGTGATTGCCTTTGGTGGTAGGGTGTTAGATGATAGTAAACCAAAATATATCAATTCACCAGAAAATATTGTGTATAGCAAAGGCAGACATTTATTTGGGCTAAATGTAGCAAAACGTCATGATACGAAACAGATTATTATTGTAGAAGGCTATATGGATGCGATTTCACTTTACCAAAGAGGAATTACTAATGTAGTAGCTTCACTTGGAACCGCATTAACAGAAGGACAAGGAAGGTTACTAAGAAGACATAGCGAAAAAGTAATATTAGGTTATGATGCAGATGGTGCTGGACAAAGTGCAATTTTGAGGGGAATGGAAATTTTACAAAATATGGGATGTGACCTTCGTGTTTTACAAATAGAAGGAGCGAAAGACCCAGATGAATATGTTGTGAAATTTGGACCAGAAAGATTTCTGAAATGTGTAGAGAACGCTATATCTTTAGTAGAATTCAAAGTAAAGGTACTAAAAAAAGACTTAAACTTAGAAGTGACAAATGACAAAATTAAATTCTTAAATGAAATTGCAAAAATTCTTGCAAAAGTAAGTAATCAAATAGAAAGAGAAATCTATATTGATAAACTTTCTAGAGATTACAAGATATCCAAAGAAGCAATACAAGCAGAAATTAATAAGTTAATGTACGCTGGAAGTAGTGGCACTAAAAAGTTAGATAAGCAGGTACGAACTGTGAATGTTCCTAAAAAAGAGGAAACATCAGAAGCTTTAGAAGCTGTTACCAAAAGAGAAAATATGGTGATTTACTTATTAATTAATGTAACAGAAAAAACATATAGTAGATTAAAAGAAGTGATTCTTCCAGAAAATTTTCAAAATACATTAAATAAAGAGATTTTGAAAAAGTTGTATGAAGAATTAGAAAAAGGAAATAGTAATACTAATCAAGTATTAAACCAATTTGAAGAAGAAAATATTATTAGCCACTTAACAGAGATTATGGCATATGATTTTGAGATTAATGATGTTGATAAAGCAGTAGAAGATTTGCTTCATGCCTACGAAAAAGAGAAATTAGTACAAAGAAGAAGTGAATTGATAAGGCAAATAGAAGAGGGAAGCATAGAAAATAAAGACCAATTAGAAAAAGAATTAAATGAAGTTTTTTTGAAATTGGCGAAGATGAAGTAGGAGGCCGAAAAATGAAGAAGGTAGAGAAAAAAGAGCCAGCAGAAGAAAACAAAAAAGTAAAAAATAAGGTTGTAGAGAATAAAGAAGAAAAAGTAGTACCTAAAAAGGTAGAGAAGAAAAAAGAAGAGCTAAAAAAAGAAATAGATGAAGTAAGTAAACAAAAAGTAGAAACGATTCTAAGGAAAGCAAAAGAAAACGGAAAGATTACTTATGGAGAGCTTGCAAATGAATTAGAAGACACAAATCCTGACCAAATAGATAAAGTATTTGATGTTTTTGAAGATTTAGGCGTTAGTGTTTTGCAAGATGATGATTTGGAGGTAGAGCCAGATTTAGAAGATTTACAAGATGTAGAAGACATTAAGCTAGAAGAAATTGACTTAACGAATATTGAGGGAGTTAATATAGATGATCCTGTTAGAATGTATCTAAGAGAAATCGGAAAAATTCCACTTTTAACTTATGATCAAGAACTAGAACTAGCAACAGAAATCTTGGCAGGTAGTGAAGAAGCAAAACAAAGATTAACAGAATCCAATTTAAGATTAGTTGTAAGTATTGCTAAAAAATATGTAGGAAGGGGAATGCTTTTCCTAGATTTAATTCAAGAAGGTAATATGGGACTAATCAAAGCAGTAGAAAAGTTTGATTATACCAAAGGATTTAAATTTAGTACGTATGCGACATGGTGGATTAGACAAGCTATTACAAGAGCGATAGCAGACCAAGCAAGAACGATCCGTATTCCAGTTCACATGGTTGAAACAATTAATAAGCTAATTAGAACATCAAGACATTTACTACAACAAAAAGGACGTGAGCCATCTCCTGAAGAAATAGCAGCAGAAATGGAAATACCAGTAGAAAGAGTTATGGAAATTCAAAAAATTGCACAAGATCCTGTATCATTAGAAACTCCTATTGGAGAAGAAGATGACAGTCATTTAGGAGATTTTATCCAAGACGAAGATAGCCCTGCGCCACAAGACTCAGCAGCATATACATTACTTCGTGAACAACTAGAAGAAGTAATGAATACCTTAACTCCTAGAGAAGCAAAAGTTTTAAAATTAAGATTTGGATTAGAAGATGGAAAAGCGCGTACTTTGGAGGAAGTAGGCAGAGAATTTATGGTTACTCGTGAAAGAATTAGACAAATTGAAGCTAAAGCATTAAGAAAGTTAAGACATCCATCACGTTCTAAAAAACTAAAAGATTATATGAACTAAAAGGCAAAATACCTTCAAAGAGTTGATTTTATAGGGAAAATGTGGTATAATAGTATATGTGATGTAAAAAAGAGCCAATGGAGGAAGAAAAAATATGAAAACAAATCAAAAAAATAACTTTTTAAGTTTCTTAAAAACGATATTTATAGATGTAGATTATCCAGAAGGAGAAGAAGTGGATATAGGAAATAGTAATGACCCTAAAATGAAAGAATTAAAAGATTCATTAGATAGGGTAGATAATATAGAAAGAAATTTCTATATTGCTTCTAGTTCAAATCCTAAAGGTGGAAAAGAAAATAGCAATATTGTTGATAAAGTAAATGTTGATAACAATAAAGCAATAAGACAAGTAGATGAAAATGCAAGAGTAGAACAACAAGAAACCAAAGAACAACAAGTAGAAAGATAGAAGTACAAGAAAAGTTGAGTTTTTTCTCAACTTTTTCTTTTCTTACTCTTGACAAAAGTACAAGGGGAGATTATAATATTAAATAGTCGATATGACTTAAAATAATATATGGCGACGTAGCTCAGTTGGCTAGAGCAACCGGTTCATACCCGGTAGGTCGTAGGTTCGAGCCCCACCGTCGCTACCAAAATATTCAATAGCTTACAGCCTAAAAAAGTTGAGAAATAGGTACTTGTAAGTTATTTTTTTGTTTTTAAAAATAATTTTCAAAAAGGACATTTAAAACCAATTAAAACCATTAAAAATCATTAAAATTCATTTCATAAAGGGAAGATAAAGGGAACGGAAAATGGAAGTATATGACAAAATAAAGAGTATAATAAAATAATTTAAAGGGAAAAATAGAAACTTTTGCATTCGATTTTAAAAGGTAAAGTAGAAAGAGATACTTTATCTTTTTTTTATGAACAAGAGGGGTAGGTGAAGTATTATATGTGAATGAAATTAATAAACCAGCATATTATGCAGTAATTCCAAGTGGAGTGAGATATTGTAAAGAATTGAAGTTTGCAGAACGATTATTGTATGGAGAAATAACAGCATTAACAAATAGAAATGGTTACTGTTTTGCAACGAATAAATACTTTGCAGAGCTATATAATGTGACTATAGAAACAATATCTAGGTGGGTATCACATTTACAAAGACTGGGATTTATAAAAGTAGAAATTATAAAATCAGACAAAAACGAAATATTAGAAAGAAGAATTTTTATTATAGATAATAGCAACAATACTTTTCTATCTAATACCTATTGTCAAAATAATCAATACCCCTATAGACAGAATAATCAATACCCTATTGACGAAAAAGTCAAAGAGAATAATATAAATATTAGGATAGATAGATTTTTTAATTTTATAATAAATAAAGAGGGCGAAGATCCAGAAAAGCTAACAAAAGTTCAAAAGATGGAACTATATGAGTTGTTAGAAAAGTTAGAATTAAATTATACAAAAGAAATTCTACAGATAATCACAGAAGAAAATATAGAAAAGTTAAAAATAGTAATATATGCTTTAAAAGAGTTAGTTATCAATGGAAAAGAAATATTAACACTTAAAAGAGAAAAATTATTGACCTTATATGACAAATGCAAGAGGAAACAAGAATCATACATTGGAACAGAAAAAGAGATAAACAACTTTTTTGAGTATTACTATATAAGTTTGGTAAAGGAATTAGAAAAAGCTATTTAGCTTTTATTTTTTTGCCTAAGATAAGGGGGAACAAAATGATACCAACTTATGATATAGATAGCATAACAGGAAATTTAGACACAATGTTTCAAAATATTATGAAAGTAGGCTTTATATTTTCTATTAGTTTATTAACAATATGGATGATAGTAAGTCTAGTAATATGGTTATTTCGGAGCCAAAAAGAAGTCCGAAAGAGCAATAAAGTTTGGAATAAAGAATTTTATAATAGCTTTAATATTAGCAATAATCGTACTAATCATTCCAATATTGTTTAGTATGTTTTAAGAAATATTAATGGAAATGTTACATACAACCGAAATTATTTGCCCTAAATAATTTGGAGGAAATGTATGAGAAAAGAGAGAGTAAAAGAAAATGTAAGAAAAGTATTTTATAAATTAAAAAATAAAATTTGGATGATACCAGCAACTGCTATGATGCTTCAAACAAAAGTGCTTGCAAGTAGTAGCATTAGTACAGCAGAAGTCAATCAGGCTACAGAAAACATTAAAAATGCAGTAATTAAGCTAGCGATGCCAATTCGGTGGAATTTTAGTATTTGTTAGTATTGTTATTATTGCACTTAAAATGATAGTCAATTCTAATAATGCCAACAAACGAAGTGAAAGCATAGGAGCATTAGCTTGGGTATGTGGCGGAACGATGCTATTGGGATTATCACTTATTGTTTCAGGAATCATTTTAAGTATTGCAACAAATGGCGGAGGTGCATTGATAACTGGTGGTAGCACTAATGCTTAGACAGGAGGTAATCATATGATTTATAAAGTACCATTCGCATTTGAACATGAAGAAAAGATGTTTCGGAGGATATTTATCTCTTAGACAAATGCTATATCTTGTACTTGGAATTAGTTCGGCAGGAATTTTATTTATTCCAGTTATACCGATGCTAATAAAACTAATCGTATTTCTAACGATATTTACAATGTTTATAGCATTTGCATTCCTTAAAATAGGAACAAACTATGCAGATAAGTGTTTCCTAAACATTTTAAAATACCTATGCAGAAAGAAAATTTATATAAATGAAAGGTAGGATAAAATGGTAATTACATTTATTTTTGTATTAGCTGGTGTTTTATTTATGATAGGCACACTAATATATGTAAAAGACAAAAATAAGTTACAAGAGATAAAAAATTTAGATAAGTCTAATCTAAAGAAAGAAAAGAAAAATTTAAGTAATTTATGGGGAATAGATGAATTTAATAATCAAGTAATCACAATTAACAAGAACCAGCATTCTATTATCGTGGAACTTGAAAGCATTGAATATAGTCTAATGCAGGATGGAGAAAAAGCAAGTGTAGATAAAGAATTAGTAAGCATAGCACAAATGTTAAAATTTCCAATTCAATTCTTAGAAGTAAAGAAACAAATTGAATTAGGCGATATGCTGGAGAAAATTAAGGTTAATACAATAAATGCCAATGATAATGTAAAAGAATATGCAACACAAATTGTAAAACATTTAGAAATGTTACAAGCAGATCAGAACTTATTTGAAAGAAAAAACTATATGATTATCTCTTCATTTAATAGTAGGAGAATAGCAGAACAGGAACTAAAAGAGTTTTATGGTACATTAAGGTATCATTTACTGAATATAAAAATAAGTACAAGATTATTAAATGACAAAGAAATAATAGAACTCATCTATGAGCAACTCCATAAAGGAAACAAAAATAAAGTAGCAGACATTGAGGAAAAAGGAGGTTTTGGATTATATGTTACAAGTAAAAGTAGAGAAAAAACTAAAACCTTATAAACAAAAGAGAAAAGATAAAGGAAAGAATTTTTTTGATAATCAACCACAACTACTTTCACTATTAGCACCTGAGGTAATACAAGAAACAAAAGATTATGTGTATATGGGAAATGACAAATATGCAAGAATATTTACATTAATGATTTATCCTAGTTATATTCAAATCGGTTGGCTAGATGATATTCTAAATATAATAGGAGATGTAGATATCTCTACACAAGTACAAATTGCAGACGAAAGGAATGTTTCTAAATATTTGAGTCATAAAATAACAAAATTGAGGTCAGACTATTACTTATTTGAAAGTCAAGGAAACATTGAAGAATTGCCTAAGTTAGAAGAAAATATACAATCATATGAAGAAATGAGACATGACATAGGAATAAATAATGATAAACTATTTTTTGTTAAAATTACGCTAAGAGTAAATGCTAAAAGCCTAGAAGAATTGAATGAAAAGAGTAAATTGTTGCAAGATGAATTTGCCAACAGGTCTTGCGAAATAAGACCACTTTATTTTAAACAATTAGATGCACTAAAAGAAACTTTACCTTTGAACAATTATATTGTTAATGATAACAGTAGAAATATGACAACAGCAGGACTAGCTGCTATGTTTCCAATTGCAAGAACAAAGTCTAGTGTGAAAGATGGGATTTATCTAGGACAAGACTTATTTACAGGTTTGCCATATAGTTTAGAAACATTTGGAACAGGACTAGCCAATGCTAATATAGCCATATTCGGAATACCAGGAGCAGGAAAATCAGTAACAGTAAAAGTAATTGTAGGGAGAACAGCTCTTATTAACAGAAGGTCATCTATTTTAGACATAGAGGGCGAATATGTAAAGCAAACAGAAAAACTAGGAGGCAAGATTATAAAGGTAAGACAGGGAACTCCAGTAGGAATTAATTTGTTTGACATAGAAATTGACGAAGATGCTGACTTTATAGATATTGATGGCAAAGTAGCAGAGATAAGGGCCATTTTATATGGAATTATCAATAAATATGAAAACAGAGCATTAAAACCTCATGAAATTGCTGATATTGAAAAGGCTGTAAAAGAAGTATATAGAGAAAAAGGAATTACAAAAGATAAACAATCTTTATATGAAAGAAAAGGTGGGAAGATAGAAGGAAAAATTACTCTTGAAAATATAAAAAAGAAGATGCCAACACTTTCAGACTTTTATAGAGTAATGAAGGAAAAGATACAGAATAAAGAACTGACAGCAACATTAAGTAATTTTACAAAAGGAAATACATTAGGAATATTTGATTGTCAAAGTACATTACAGGTAAAGGAACAGACAATATGTTTTGATATTTCAGAAATAAAAGATGAGATTATGCGATATTATGTATGTTTGGTACTAACTACTTGGCTTACCAACAAATATATTGCTACAAAAGAAAGAAACAAAAGATATGTTATAGTAGATGAGGCTTGGAATTTATTTAAGAATAAAGAAACATCAGACTTTTTAGAAAACTTAGCAAGAAGAGCAAGAAAAAAAGGTGTAGCAATGATACTAGCAACACAAAACTTAGCAGAGTTAAGACAAAATAATCAAGCTGAAGCTATCATGAACTGTTGTGATACAGTCATTTTATTAAAACAATCAATTGGAAGTATTGAGGAAATAATGAAATTCTTTAAACTACCAAGTGGAGCAAAGGAAATACTAACAAAAGCAAGACCAGGAGAATGTATTTTAATTAGAGGGGGAGAAATAAGAGCAATAAAGGTTGATATGACTAAATTTGAAAGTGAGTTTATAAAAACCTAAATAAAGGTGGTGAAACAATTTTGAATATTAAAAAGATTTTAGTAAGTATGCTATTAGTAATACTTATTTTTTTTAGTTTTGCACAAGTACAAGTTAAGGCAACTAATAACGAAATAGATGTAGAAAAGGTAATTGACAAAGATGAAGGAGGCTTGTTTGAAAAGATAATTGCTAAGATAATCCGGAGGATTAGCAGAAACAGTATTCAATTTAACAACAAATGAAATATTTGGAGTAGGTTTTAAAAACTATGACGAATTAGTATTTGGTAATAATCAAACTGATATTTCTCCTTTTACACAAGAACAGTGGAATTTAATGATAAGTTGGTATTGGAAAATAGCAAGTATCATTGGAGGTCCAATTTTAATTGCTATTGTAATACTTGCTTGGAAAATGATAGTTGCAAGCATAAGTCCTGAAAAACGAAATGAAGTCAAAGATAACTTAATGCGACTGATCTTTGGAGTAGCAGCTATTGGTTTTGCACCAATTTTTGTAAAGCTCATGTTACTATTAAATAATTCTCTAGTAAAACTATTAGTAGGAACAGTTCATGGAAGTTTAGACGATTTATTAGGAAATTCATTATTAACAAACATAAACACAGGTAATGCAATAGCAACAGCAATAGTAATCGCAATGTTTGCTTACTTATTCGTAAAGGTAAATGTTAAGTTTATTATTAGACAATTTACGTTAATTGTATTTACTATATTTACACCGATTGTTGCCGTATTTTGGATAATAAACAAAAGAACAATAGCAGCAAGTATTTGGTTTGGACAAATTATTATCAATAGTTTTATGCAGTTTATATATACTTTTTTATTCTTAATATATATGAACTTTCTACCAAAGAGTGGTGGTTGGGCAACTACTTTATTGTGGGCTATGATGATGTTACCTTTAGCAGATGTCTTACAAAACACAATGCAAAACTTAGTAAGTAGAATGGCGGGAGTAAACAATGAAGAACTTTCTAATCGTGGTATTGGAATGGGAGTTGCTATGGGCTATACCATTAAGAGTATTGCATACCAATTTAAAAACGAAAATCAAGAAAAGGTAGTAGGAGCAAGAAAAGCAATAGCATCAGTACTTGTACCACAAGCATCAGGAACAGCAGGAGCAAGTAAATCAGCACCACTACAAGGCGAAAGTTATGAAAGTCATTCACAAAATATTATGGATGACAAAAACTCAGTAAATGTAACAGGAGAAAATAAAAAGAATAATAAAACAGAAGAACTACTATTTAATAGTGAAAAAGTAGTAGAAGATAATATGACAAGTGGAATAAAAAAGGCATTTAATGCAGGTAAAGGCTTTATGAATATGGGAATGCAAATGGCAGAAGGCAGGAATTTTAAAACAAATCAAGAAAAGTCAATAAATAGCCAAAGAATGTATGATAGGAATAATATTAATAACACTAGAAGAGAAGACATAGAAGAAAACACAAATAAGATTATCACTATCAATGAGGAAAACGACGATGAAGAATAAGAAGAAAATAAAAGTAGCAGGATTTATTTTTATTTTGATAAAGCCTTTTATTGTTCCTATTATTATTATAGCAATTATTTGTGGTCTAGTATGTAGCTTAACAGATATGCTATATATTTTTTTTAACAATGAGGATAAAGTAGATATAAAAGAAGAACTTGCCTATTATGATACTGAATATGAGAAAGAAGAGATGACAGGCTTTTTCTCAAGTGTTTGGGATTTTGTAGCAAAGATATTTGGAGGTGGAGAAATAGCAGATAATACAGAATGGCCAGTAGATGGGTATTATACTATTACAAGTTATTTTGGTTATCGTGATGCTCCTACAGCTGGAGCAACTAGCTTTCATGGAGGATTAGATATAGGGGCGCCTGAAGGAGCAAAGTTAGTTTCAATTATGGATGCAGAAGTATTATCAATAGGATGGTGGGGTTCAGCAGGTTATACGATTAAGTTAAAAAGTATAGATGGAGAATATAACCTTTCCTATTATCATGTTTCACCAGAGTACATAGTATCAAAAGGACAAAAAGTAAAAAAGGGTGAAATTATAGGAAAAGTAGGACCTCTTAATGTATATGGCGTAGAAAATAATCCATATAGAGATAGTCAAGGAAGGCCAACAAATGGAGCTACTACAGGTTGCCATTGTCATTTTGAAGTAAGAAGAAATGGAGAACTAATAGATCCATTAGAAATAGTAAAGAAGGAGGATTTTATTTAATGGTAGTTATATATACAGGAATAGAAGAAATTGACAAAGAGATACAACAACAGCTAAGTGATTCAATTATTGCACATTATAGTGATTACTTAATAGAAAGTAATACTTTTGAAGGGCAGACAGTGGTATTATCAGCACAAGCTATTGAAGATAATTTAGAGGAATTTTTATTTCTACTAAAACAAATGAATATGAGAGTTATTTTATTACTTAAATCGCCTAGACAAGAAGAAACTAAAATAGCATTACAATTGGGAATATATGATATTGTATTTGGAAATTTTTATGCAAGTCAAATTAAAGATATTTTAGAACATCCGAAGAGATTTAAAGATATTGCAGATTTGTATAGAAAGACATTTAATATAGAACTAAAAATACAAAAGAGAATTAGAAATCAAAAAGCTAATTCTTTTTTTAGTAGAAAGTAAAAAAGAAAAAATAAAAATTAAGTTAAGGAGGTGATGCTGGGAGTTATGAAAAGAAGTAGTAATAAAATAAAAAAAGTAATGATAATAACCAGTATAATTGTATTTGCTGTAATACTAATAATATCTATTTACTTTTTAATGAAAGACTTTTTATCATATAAAGAAAGTAATGATGAAAGCAAAGAATTAGCACAAGAGGTTGCTATACAAGAAGAAAATGAAGAAAAGGCAGAAATAGATTGGGAAAAACTAGACGATATAAACAAAGATATTATTGGATGGATAAAAATTGAGGGAACACATATTGATTATCCTATTCTTCAAGATGGTAGTCAATTACAGTATTTAAGAAAGTCCTTCAATGGAAAGTATAATATCAATGGTTCAATATTTACTTTAAACAATAATCCATTTGGAGACAGTGAAACAATTGTATATGGTCATAATATGAAAAGTAAAATTATGTTTTCAGAATTAGATAAATATATGAAAGAGGATTTTTTCTATAAACGTTCTAAGTTTGAAATATATACGAAAGGGCAAAATTATAAAGCAACGGTGTTTAGCTGTTATTCTACTAATGTATATCAAGAAGAAAAGTATATTAAAACATTAGATTTTGATGAAAAGGTAGAGTATTATAAAAAAGCGAGTAAATATTCTATGGAAAACATAGGAAAAGTAAAAAAAATTGTAAAATTATCGACATGCTCATACCTAAATAATCATACAACACCAACGAATCAGAGGTACTATATAGTAGCAAAATTAGAAGAAATTGATTAAAAGTTTGCAAAATAGTTGATTTTAATAGTATTATACAGATTATAAAAAGAAAAATTTTTGAAATTACACAAATTGCTAAAAGTGTGCTATACTTTTGGTCGAGGAGAGTGATGAAATATGAAAAAGATTTTTCTAATACTAATAACTATTATATTATTAATTGGGATTATGGTCTGTATATTTGTAATGAAGCCGAAAGAGGTAAGCACTATTCCAGAAAATACAACTATGAAAGTTGGAGAACTAAACAATACGAATTTATTAACAGATAATACGGAAACTTCTAATGATGTAACTACAAGCAATGGTGAAATAGAAAAAAATACAAATACTTTAACGAATACTACTTCAAAGAATAAAACAGAAGACAAAAACAAGATAAATACTAAAGCACAAACAAGTTCAAAGTCGAATAATACAAATAAAAGTAGTAATACCACTTCGAAGAATACAGCAACTACTAATAATTCTACTGCAAGTAAAAATCAGTCAAGTTCTACTTCTAATAAAACTACCAATACTACTACGGATAAAACATTTAGTAGTGCAAATAACAATTCATCAAGTGCTACAACTACTAACAAAAAAGAAGAACCACACAAACACTTTATGCCAGTTAACGCAGGATGGTTTAATTCAGTTGATGAATTAGAAGCGGAAGTAGATAGAGAATTTGCAAAATGGGATAAGAAGTATAATGATGGAGAAATTACTTGGGATGAATTAGGGAAGTACTGTCCGATACGGATATGAATCGTTTAGATGTTCTTGTGGAAAATATGGCTTAAATTATTCATATGAATAATTTAAGAATATACAAAAGAAATAACTAAGAAAGCAAAGAGGTTGAATAAAATTTCAGCTTCTTTTTTTATGTATAAAAAATTATTAAGGGAGGAGAAAAAAGTAAATGAAAAGATTAAAAAAGAACTTTAAAAGAATTATATATTTACTTTTATTAATAGTAGTACTATTTAATACAGTTGGAGCTACAGCACAAAAAGTTTTTGCAGCTATTGCACAAGGAACATATATTGCTAGAATTTATGAAACACCATATACAGACAACCTAGGGCAAAATATTTTTAAAATTAGAGTACAGGGAGATGAAATTCCAAAATTGACAGATACAGGATTTCGGACAAACTGCATTCTGTCTTAATTACCATCTTGATCACCCTGAGACATTATTAACATATAATGTTTCAAGTGATTTTTCGTCTGGTGATTTCAAAAAATGTGCAAGATTAGCCTACTTAGGATATTATAGATATTCTAACAGCTCAGGAAATGCTAGCAAAGGTTTAACAGGAAGAGAAGATAATGTGCAATATGCTTTTACTGCTAATCTAATATGGCAGAGCTTAGGACAAGTACCAAATAGCTACAGCTTAGGTAGTGACTACAATTCATTTAAAACTGAGGTCATGGATGAATATAACAAATGGGATACTCTACCAAGTTTTAATGGCTCTAGTCAAACTATGGATTTAGGACAAACAAAAGAAATAACTGATAGCAATGGAGTATTAAAATATTATGAAAGTTTTGAATATACAAAAGATAAAGTAACATTTAAACATACTAAGGGAAACAATAAGATGACAATCACAGTAGCTACTGATGCAGATAAAGAATCAGTATCAGTAACGGAGGCAAATGCTAGAAATAACAAAATGGGAAAATACATTAACACTAGAAGTGTCCAAACAAATTTTGTACTTTCGCCAGTCCCAGCAAATCAGGCTACACACCAAAGGTTATTGGTAAGTTATGGCTACAATGATCCTAAGTATATGAGAATAAATGTAAATATTAATTTACATGGAGACTTAGAATTGGCTAAGAAAGACAACAAAGGAAATTTTATACCAAATGTAAAATTCAAAGTAAGTTATAACGAAGATATGTCAAATCCTATAGGAACATATACTACTTTAGAAAATGGTAAAGTTACAGTAGGAGATTTGAATCCAAAAACTGTATATATTCAAGAAGTAGAAGTACCAGCAAATTTAATACTAGATAATGAAATTCATTCAATAAAAGTAAAGCCAAACGATACTACAACATATACAGCAACAAATAATTGGAAACAAGGGAGAATAAAAGCTACCAAAAAAGATGAAGAAACAGGCAAAATAGTACAAAAAGCTGGAACTGTTTTTGACATATATAATACACAAGATGTTAAAGTTTCTAGTATGACAACAAATAACGAAGGAATTGCAACATCTGAACTATTAGATTACGGTGTTTACTATATAAAGGAAAAGACAGCACCAGACAAATATACTATTAAAGCTGAAGTAAGTGATAATATTGATATTAAAGAAAATGGAAAAACATATGAAATAACAGCAACTAATACCAGAGTAAAAGGTAGTGTAACTATTTCAAAAGAAGATTCCGTAACAGGCAAAAATCCACAAGGAGATGCAACATTACAAGGGGCAACATATGGGGTATATACACGAAGTGCAATTTTAGATCCAGCAGATGACAGTGAGATTTATCCAGCTAATAAAAAAATAGGAGAATTAGTTACAGATAGTAATTCTAATGCAACTATGAATAATTTATATTTAGGTCAATACTATGTGCAAGAAATAAGCCCAAGTGAAGGATATAATTTGGATAGTACAAAATATAACTTTGACCTAACTTATGAAGGACAAGAAGTAAAAATAGTTACAAAAAATGTAACTGTAAAAGAAAGAGTTATTTCACAAGCATTTGAAGTTATAAAGGTATCAGTAGAAGGTTCTACAGAAGCAGAATTATTAAGTGGTGCTGAGTTTACTATTAAACTAAAAAGTGATGTGGAAAAATATGGTTCATGGGAAAAAGCGCCTAGAGCTAAAAATGCAAATGGAGAAACAGCGGCAATATTAGTAACAGATAGCAAAGGATACGCACTAAGTGAAAGAATACCTTATGGAACATACATTGTTCGTGAAACTAAAGTACCAGATGAAAAAGAAAAAACAGAAGATTTTATAGTCAAAATAACGAAAGATAGCAGTACACCTCAAGTTTGGAGAATTTTTAATGATGAAGAATTTACAGCTGTTTTAGCAATCGTAAAAAAAGATGAGGAAACAGGTAAAACAGTAAAAATTGAAGGTGCAAAATTTAAAATTAAAAACACAGATACAGGTGAATACTATGGATACTGGGAATGGAATCCATTGCCTCATTATGTGGATTCTTGGGTAACCGACCAAAGTGGTAGTGTGATGACAGGAGATAAATTAAAAGTAGGTAATTATCAATTAGAAGAACAAAAAAGTCCATATGGATATTTAATTAGTTCAGAGCCAGTACCATTTAGAATTTCATCGCATACTGCGTATGAAATATTACCAGATGAAAACACAGCAGTTATCACAATTTTACAGAAGGATACATCTGTTAAAGGGCAAGTTAATATAGAGAAGAAAGGCGAAGTATTAACTAAATTTGAAAATGAGAAATTTATTTACGAAGAAAAAGGTTTAGCAGGTGCTAAATATGAAATAGTAGCAAGAGAAAATATTTTAGATCCTTCAGGAGATGGAACAATCCTTTATGAAAAGGATAAAGTAGCTGACACGATTACAACCGATAGTGAAGGAAAAGCAACATCTAAAAAATTACCACTTGGAGAGTATTATGTAAGAGAAATCAAAGCTCCAGAAGGAATGGTAATAAACAATGAAGTAAAAGATGTTTCTTTACAATATAAAGACCAAAATACACCTATTATATTTGCAGATACCTCATTTGTAAACCAAAGACAAAAAGTAGAATTAAATGTAATAAAAAAAGATGCTGATAACGATGTAGGACTTCAAGGAGCAGAATTTGGCTTATATGCTAAAGAAAATATAGTAAACTATAGTGGTGATATTGTGGTAAATAAAGGACAATTAATTGAAACAGCAACAAGTGATGAAAACGGAAAAGTGCATTTTATTTCAGATTTACCATTAACAGAATTTGAAGTCAAAGAAATTAAAGCACCTATTGGTTATTCATCAAATGGAAAAGTAATAAATGTAGATGCTACTTATAGAGGACAAGACATTGAAACTATTAAATTAGAATATGAATTTAAAAATGAAATAACTAAGATAGAAGTGTCTAAGCAAGACATTACAGACGAGTCAGAAATAGAAGGTGCACATTTAACCGTTTTTGAAAAGGATAATCCAGGAGCAATTTTTGATAGTTGGATTTCAGGTCAAGACGGTAAAAATAAAGATGGAACATTTAAACCTCATTTAATGAAAGGTTTAGAAGTTGGAAAGAACTATGTGCTAAGAGAAACTTCTAGTCCTCATGGATTTGCACTAACACAAGACATAGAATTTGCAGTAGAGGACACAGGCAAGGTTCAAAAAGTAACAATGAAAGATGAACTTGTATATGGAGAACTAAAATTTAATAAACAAGGAGAAATTTTCAATGAAGTTGAGGAAAATGATACTGAATTTGGAAAGACTAAAACTCCAGTTTGGAATGAATCTAACTTATTAGGAGCAGAGATTACTATTTATGCTAATGAAGAAATAAGGATAGGAAATACAACATATTATTCAAAAGATGAAAAAATAGAAACATTAGAAAGCGATTGGGAAGTTGTAACAAGCAAAAAACTACCAGTTGGAAATTACTATTATATAGAAACTAAAGTACCTCATGGATATATTGCTAATAATGAAAAACACTATTTCACAGTTGAAGATAATCAAATTAACGAATTACAAGTGATAGAAAGTAGTTTATATAATAATCGTGCTAAAGTTAATATTGATATGAAAAAGACATTAGAAGAACAAAGGATATTTGAAAATAAAGAAGCATATAAAGACATAATTTTTGGAATCTATGCAAGAGAAGATATCTATGATTATATGGGAAATGTAGCAATAGAAAACGGAACTTTAATGGCAATTAGTGGAATTACACAAGAAGGACATTTAGAACATGTACTAGATTTACCTAATGGAGTTTTTTATATTAAGGAGCTTGCAACCAATTCACAATATGTTCTAAATGACATAGAGTATGATTTTGAAATAGGCTACAAAGGAAAAGATGTAGCAGAATATACTGTTACAATTGGAGAAAAAGGTGTAATTGATAATAAACTAGCTCGTGGAACAATCAAAGTTAGAAAAGTAGACACTTTAGACGAAAGTAAAAAGTTAGAAAACATTGAATTTAACATTTCTAGCAAAAAAGATATGAGCAAAATTATTACTACAGAAAAAACAAATAACGAAGGAATTGCAACTTTTAAAGACCTAGAACTAGGCACATATTATATACAAGAGAAAAAACAAATAGATGGCTATATTTTGAATGATACAATCTATCAAGTAGAAGTTAAGCAAGATGGAGACATACTAATTATAAATTGTGAAAATAAACCTACAGAAATGACATTTTCTAAAGTAGATGAAACAGGCACAAATGAACTACCAGGAGCAAAGATTCAAATTATTGATAAAGAAACTGGTAAAGTCATTGAAGAATGGGTATCAACAAAAGAACCACATATTATTCATTATCTAGTAGAAGGTAAAGAATATGTAATGAAAGAGATAACTGCACCAAATGGCTATGAAGTTGCTGAAGAAATTACTTTTACAGCAGGAGATGGCCAAAAGGTTACTATGAAAGATATGCCTACACCAGTAGTACAAACTGGAAATGAAACAAATTACTTTCTACTAATAGGAAGTGTTATTATTTCACTAGTAGGATTAACAACAGGAATTATTATTTTTAAAAGAAGAAAAGATAACTAAAATTTGAGTGGTATTCGTACCACTCTTTTTCAAAAAATTAAATTATAGGGAGGAATTTTATTATGTTAAACATTACAGAAATTAGAATTAAAAAAATTAATAAGGGAGATTTACTAGGAGCAGCTAGTATTTGTATAGACAATTGTTTTATTATGAATGAAATTAAATTATTGAATGGAAAGAATGGAAGATTTATTAGTTTTCCAAGTAGAAAGCTAAAAAACAAAGATATTAGAAAAAACTTCTCATATCCAATTAACAATGAAACAAGGTTGCAATTACTAGAGGCAATTTCAGAAGAATATGACAAAGTAAATGTAGAAGAATAAGAATAGAGAAGATGCAAGAGGATAACAACTTTTGTATCTTCTTTTTTATAACTATTAGATTAATTGTAGAGTAATTTGAAATTTTATGATATAATATTTACAAATTAATAAGAAGCAAGAATAGGGAGATTTTATTATGTCAGAATGGAAATGTGTAAAGTGTGGAAATACAGAATTTGAGAAAGATCAATTTCAAGCAACTGGTGGAAACTTTGCTAAGATATTTGATGTGCAAAATAAGAAGTTTATTACAGTAAGCTGTACCAAGTGCGGTTATACAGAAATCTATAAAGCTGGAACAGATGCAGGAATGAATATATTAGACTTTTTAATGAATTAAAATATTAATAAGAAATATGGAATGGTAAGTTGGAGGTGAACAGAAGATGGAGCTTGTTTTTTATTGTAGTTCATTTACGGTAGCAATATTATCTTCAATAATAGCTTGGAGTATATCAATAATAAAAAAAGAAGGCTTAGACGAAAAAAGCAGAATCATTGCTTTAGCAATACTACATTCTATCATTTACTGTTTGCTACAATTTTCTTATGGCTTTGTACAATGGACTATTAGATTTAATAAATTTCACCAATATCCACACCGAAATCCATTTTATATATTTGTTAGTATCTGCTGTATAGTTAGTGTTATCATAATGGGAATATTTTATATTAAGTATAGAAAAGAGGAATATGGAACAGCAAAGACAGTTTTATACTTAATTGCAATAAATACATTAGCAATTATACTTGTAATGATTTTTAGTCCTTTTAAAGGATGGTTTTAGAAAATATATGAAATTTCAAGTAAACACAATTTTTAATAGAAGTAATGATTAGAATTTACATACAAAGATACAAGAAACTAAAATCTTGTGTCTTTTATTTTAGCTTAAAAGAAGGAGGAACAAAAGAAATGCAAAAGGAAATTTTAGAAGAATTAAAAGAATTACGAGAGACAACAGAATTTATTATAAATAATGAAAAGAATATAGAAAATAAGCATATAGAAGACTATTTAAGAAATTTTGAACGAATCAGATATAATATTTTTAACAAAATTAAATTAAAAGGAAAATATCAAGTAGATGAAAATGAAAAAATCAACTATTTGAATAATAGGTATAAAGCAGAAGTCGAAAATGGAATTTTGAAAATATATATTCCAGAGACCATTCCAAAGTACAAAAATATAAATAATTTTGCTTACAAAAATATAATGCTAAATGTTATGGAACAGACAAAAAAATACAAAAATATGTTTGACAACGAATTAGTATTTGTGTTTATAAAAATATCAGAACAGCAAAAGAATTTTGATATTGACAACAAATATGTTAAACCAATTATTGATGGTTTAGTTTTATCCAAAGTGATAAAAGATGACAATACGAATAATATGTTTTACGGTGTATTAGGTACAACTAATATGAAGAAAAAACCGCATACAGAAGTTTGTGTTGTAAAAGGAAAAAAAGCATTAAGTTGGATACAAAATATGCTTTAAAATGGTACTTTAATTATAGGCAACTTGGGTATTTTTAGACCACCTCAAGTTGCCCATTTTGATAGTACTAAAACCATTGAAAAATAAGGGGAAGCTCAAATTAGGGGCGGGGGTGTTTAAAGGGAAGAAACGGTTTAAAAGAAAAAAGCAAATAATTAAGTCGTATCTTATGTAAGAGAGGAAAGTGATGCAAATGTGCGAATGAGATTAACAGAAAAAGATATCCAACTGTTATCGTTTTTAGGAAGATATAGAATTATGATAGCAGTAGAAGCAAAAAAAATTTATGGCAGAAAAAATTATTATTTAAAGAGATTAAAAGCATTAGAAACAGCAAGATATATTCAGAGAATGAATTATTACTATATAAAGTTAGACACAAATGGAACAAAACTGATTAAAAAGTTAGGCTATAATTATAATGGATTGTGCAGAAAAAAGAAGTATCAGGACAGAATAAAAGATATATCTAAAATTGCAGCATTAACATTAGATAGTAGTATAGAGCTTTTAACAAGTTCTGAAGTAAAAGATAGTCAAATTTATACAGAAGTATCAAGAAAGTTTATAGGAGAACTGTTTTACCAAAATAAAAGGTTTATATCGTACTATATTTCTAAGGAAAAAGATAATAGTTACATTAAACAAGTTATTAATGACATGCGAAAAACAATTAATTATAAATATGCTCTCATCTTTCTAGAAAACTTTAGACTATTAAATAAGAGTAATCAATATTTCATACTAGGAAGGGAAAATACATTAATTATAAAGCCGAATAAAGTTAATTTAGATAGAATGAAGATTTTTCAAGAATTAGATTTCTACGAAGTTTTGCTACAGATTTATAAAGGAAAAGAAGTATTGCTGTCTAACTGGGAAAAAGCAGATTATATGACAGAAGATACTTATATTATATTAACACCATTTATAGATGTAGAAAAATTACACAGATTAAATATATTTTACAATAGTAAGGAAAACCAAAAGAAAAAGATAGATATTATAACTTTAAAGGAAAACATAACAAAGATAAAAGAAATACTAACTAACAGTACGAACATAATAGAGCTAGATGGTTGGTTAGGAGGTATTAGTGAGGATTTTAAAGAGGTATAAGATACCTTTATTTTTTTTATTAAGTCGGAATTTTTATTCCAGTTATCAATAGTTATATCGAAGTATTAGAACAGAGTTTTAATACAACATTTCAGAGAGGGATTAGTATTGTAATATGGTTAATATTAGACACTATTATAATACTAACGGTAAAGAATATTTTACTGACAAAAGAAAATGCAAAAATTGAGGTAGAAGGAATAAGGCTAAAAAGAAAAGATGGAACATATGGAACAGCAGATTGGGGAACAAAAGAAGAAATAGAAGAGTATTTAGGAATAGGAAAAAGAAATGGCATTATTATAGGAGAAACAGAAGAAAAAGAACTAATTACATTACCATTAGACACATACTTAAATAAGAATATAGCAGTTTTTCGGTTCGAGTGGAAGCAAAAAGTCAAGAGGTTTTGCGATACCAAATGCTATTGAATTAGCACAAGAAGGATTACAACAAGTAATAGGCAGAAATATGAGTTTAGTTATTACAGATCCAAAAGGTGAATTATATAGAAAATTAGCAAAATACTTAGAAAAAGAAAAGGAATATGATGTAAAAGTATTTAATTTAGTAAATCCTTTATATTCAAACGGCTCAAAATTTATTGGATTTGTGGAAGATGAAACAGATGCACAAATTTTTAGTCAAATAGTTATAGAAGGAACACAATTAGATAGAAAGTCAGGAGGAGATGAATTTTGGAACAGAGGGGAGCAGAACTTACTAAAAGCATTATTACTATATGTTATCCACTATGAAGATGAGGAAAATAAAAATCTAGGCTATATATATGACCAACTTGCAAGTGGAAACATTAAGAAGATAGATGACTTGTTTTTGGATACAGAAGGTCCAACGAAGTTGGCATATAATATTTACGCACAAGCTACAGATATTGTAAAGCAGTCTATTGTTACAGGTCTTGCTACAAGATTACAGATTTTTCAAACAGACAAAATTAGAAACATAACCAATGAAGATGAAATTAATTTTGAGAGTATTGGAAATAAGAAGACTTGTATATTTGTTGTAACCAGTGATACCAATTCAACATTTGACTTCCTTTCGACCTTATTCTTTTCTTTTTTGTTTATCAAGCTAATAAAACTAGCAGATGAAAACATAGATGGTAGACTAAAAGTAGAAACATCATTAATATTAGATGAATTTACAAATATTCGGAAGAATAGTAGATTTCGAGAAGAAACTGGCAACAACAAGAAGTAGAGGCATCAATATATTTATGATATTTCAAAATATAGCACAGCTAAAAAATAGATATGACAATGATGTATGGCAAGAGATATTAGGAAACTGCGATACTAAAATATGTATGGGATGTCGGAGATATTCTAACGGCTGAATATATCACGTCTTACCTACGGAGTAGCTACAGTAGAAACAAATGCTATTAGAAAAGAAGCAGGATTTGATGGAAATTTTACTTATGGAATGGCCAATGTAGCAACTAACAAAAGGAATTTAATGAATCCAGATGAATTACTAAAGATGAACCATAACCAAGAGATAGTAATGGTAAGAGGAAGGAAACCATTTATATGTAATAAATTTGATTATTCGCAACATGATGAAACAGAAAAATTAGAGGATGTGACTATAGATGAACAAAAAGAAAAATTTAAAAAGAATATTGAAGAAATCAATTCAAAAATATTCAAAACAAAAAAAGTACAGTATTCATTTAAGAATTTTTAAAAAACCAAGAAAGAGGTGAAAAAAATCATGACAAAAGAATTACAAGAGAAATTTATATGGCAAAACATTCATTCATCAAAGGTTAGAGGAAAGATTCTAGCAGGAAAAATTATTGCAATAGAAACAGAAAAAATGAAAGACAAAGATATTAATTGTGCTATTGTAAATTTTAAAGGAGTTAAAGTATTAATACCAGCTGAAGAAATACTAAAAGGGGAACATAGTAAAAGAGTACTTAGAAATATGATAGGAGCAGAGATTAAATTTATTGTAGTAGAATCTGATAATGTAACACAAAAAGCTGTAGGTTCAAGAATTAAAGCGATGGAACGAATTAAAGAAATAAACTTAAAGAAACTTGAAGTAGGAGATAAAATTTATGGAAAAGTAGTAGGAACTTGGAAACAATATATTAGATTAGAATGTGTAGGACTAGAATTTGTAATAAATGCTAAAGATTTGCAATATGGCTATGTAGAAGATGTATCTAAAATATACAAAATCAATGAGCAAGTAAAGGTTATAGTAAAGGAAGTTTCAGAAGATAAAAAGAGTATGAAAATATCAGTAAAAGATTTAATAGAAGATCCGTTCAAAGATATAAGAAAAGAATTTACAGAAAGAGGAGAATATTTAGCAACAATAACAGGATATACAGATAATGGCATTTTTGCAAGTATCAAACAAGGAATTGACACAATTTGCATTTTACCAACTTGGTTAGATAAGCCACCAATACCAGGAGAAAAAGTAGTTGTCAAAATTTATAAGATAGTACCAGAGAAAAGAAAAGTTTATAGTACATTGATAAAAGTGATAGGAAGTGATGCAAGTGAATGAAGTACAAAATAAAATTGTAAAATTATTATGGGATTTCAATTCTTTAAGAGAAGAACATATTAAGAAAATATTAGGCTGTAAAGGAGATAGCATAGGCTCTCTGGTGGCAAAAAACATAATAGTTAGAGAAAACAATGGTATTGTTAGGCACAAATTAAAAGAAATAAATAATAGAAATGTAGCTGCATTTGATGTAGTCATGGATTATCTTGATAGAGATCCAGAGATTATAAAAGGAAAGTATCCAGCTAATGTAACAATGAAAACAAAACATACTATTTATGATATTATTGCAGTTAAAGATGAAGAATTTGAAAAAATATGTAAAGATATTGATACTGTTTCAACAGCGGATAAATTAATTATCATTATTGAAACAAAAGAATATAAAAAAAGAAAGATTAACACTACAAAACCATGCTATATATGTACATTCCCACCATTAGAAATAGTAGATAGCATTAATTAATGGAAAGAAGAAAGTTGGTTCAATCTGACTTTCTTTTTTCAATTTTTTATGATAATATAGAAAGGAAAAGAGGGAAAGCAAAATGACAATGAAACAGATAACAGAGTATTTAGATAAAAAAATAGAAGAAAACGAAAATTTTATTAAAATTACATTTTATGAACTTAGAGTAAAATTAAATCTAACTCAAGAAGAAACAAATAAAATGTTAGAATTGGCGAAAACTAGGTTAGAGAATATGAATTATAAAGTATATTTTACAAATGAAAAATTTGCATATCAAAATATGATATTAACAGTAAAACAAAATGAATTAATGATAGCAATAAAGAAATTGTAGGAGGCAATGAAAGTGAGTAGACAAATCGTAAAGCAAAATGTTGAGAAGTTATTGATTAGTAATAAGGCAATAGAAAAATTAAAGGAAAATGAAATTATGAATATTAGTCAGCTATGCGAGAAAAGTAAGATAGAATTAAGAAAGATGGGAATATGCTTCAAAGATGTTCGTGATATTGAGATGAGCTTACAACTTGCAGGACTAAATTTAAAAAATAGTAATAATTAAGTAGAATAAGGAGAACTATGAAATTAAAAAGATTTGATGTTATAGAATTAAAAGATGAAACTAAAGCTATAGTATTAGAAACTACTAACACTATATGCAAAGTAAAGAATGTAGATATATCAAAAGATATACTAGAAATAGACAAAGGAGATATTAAAAAAATACTTTATCAAAAGGAATAGATAAATTAATAGGGGAGTTAGCTTAGGCTAGCTCCCTTTTCACTCATATATTTTATTTGAATCGTTAAATACTTATCAAGCAATTGACTCTGTTTGAGAATTTTTTCATAAGGTGCGTTGTTTTCAATTAACCTTTCTAATTTAGATTTATTTTTTAAGGTCAGCAAAATTATTTTATAATCCATAAAAATCAACTCCCTTCTAATATTATTGTACCAAATTTACATGAAAAAGTGTGTCGAAGTTTGTCGACTACAAGAAAAAAGTTTGATTTTATAGAATATTTTAGTGTTATATGTTATGATAACAAGTGAAGTAAGTTATTGTCGAGATTAAAATTTGTAATAGGAGTGTTTTATGAAAAAGAAAGTATTAATAACAGTAGGAATTTTATTTTTTATTTATATTATATTTATGACCGTAGATTGTATTAGGCTAGGAGACTTACCAAATGGTAGTCCAAGTAAACAACCATTAATAACAATTAGTATGAGAGAATATGAAGACGATTTTGGATATGGAACTGAATATATTGGATTAGGATATTCTATAAAATATTATAGGCCGAATAATTCAATGGGATATAAAGCAGAAGTAAATCTATTTAATATAATTCCAATAACTGGGTATGAAGTACAATAGTATATTGTATTTCATAAGAATAAATAGTCGAATATAGGGGGAGTGTTTTATGGACAATAAAGACGAATGGAAGGAATTAGAACAATGGGAAGAAAATAGAAAGATAGAAAATAAAGAAAAATTTGGTTTAGATTTCAATAAAATAAACATGAAAAAGAAAGAGAAACGTATGAATATTTTTGCGAAAGTTCTAAATACCATAGGAAAAACAGGGCTAGTTGTCTTTACTTTAATTTCACTAATTTTGGCATTTTCAGTATTTATGCTTATTAATGTGAATTTTTCTAATATAAAGACAAGAGCAAATATAGATGTAGAGATTGTTTTAGATAAGTATCATATAAAAGCTAAGATTATTGAAAAAGAGATAGATGAACATGAAAATGGAAAATATATATTTGAATTAAAAAATAATAAAGAAATTAAATTTACTGTAATAAAAAAAATGGGGAGCACTATCAGAAGATTTTAAAGCCAACTATCAAAAGTGCATTTTTGATAGTTGGAATGATGATATAAAAACTAATTTTAAAATAAAAGAAAATATTGATGAAAATGGACTTTTGAATTATGAAAATTTTATAGAAATACAAAATGAAGAAGAATTAGATAGAGCAACTGAATATTTAATAGCATTTCTAGAGTATTCAGAAAAATGGAATAAGGAAAATAAAATTGTTGAAATTCAATGGCAAAAAGATGGTCAATTCATAGTTCCAATAGAAATATATATAAAAATGCAAGAGAAAATAATTTATCCATATAATACTATGTATCAAACAGCAGATGAAATAAGAAATGAAGTTAAAAGAATATATAAACAATAAAATTAGATAAGAGATATTTACAATTTATAAGTAAATACAAATTTGCTAAAAACTGGAAAATATGCTATAATATAGACATATAATTGTAAAAGAGCAAAATAAACGAAAGTTTATGACGCAAAACCATAGGTCTAAAAGCAGTTATGCTTATGATAGCTAGGTTGCACAGAAGATAAGGAGATGGTAAATATGAATAAGGAAAAAATGAAGAAAGGTCTGAAAATTGTTCTCATAGTTGTATTTATAATTTTTATGTTATTTGTAATAAATACAATTAGAAAACTTATTATCGTAAAAGAACTACAAAAAAATGTTAGCCAATATATTTCTAGTACAAACTATCATATTAAATCCATATCAAATGAAGACAATGGAATTGTAATGATTTACAATTCTTATCAAAAAAACGATAAAAAGTTATTTGTAATGGAAAGAGTTGAAAATGGAAAAACAAATGCTAAAATATCAACATATGATAATGGAAAAGAAAAACACACATTTTGGGAAGCAGACGAAACTAAAAAAGCAAGTTTAGATTCTCATGTTATTATGATGATGAATTTGTATGACTATTTTGGTGGACAATCTAATATGCAATTAATATGTTCTTGCCTAGGTTCAAAGGTAGAAAGTGCAGAATATAAAGGAAAACAATGCTATAGAATAGGAAATTTTAGAAGCGGTAATTGGCTAGATGCTGCTTATGGTACTTCAGAAGTCTATATTGAAAAAGATACAGGATTAGTTCTGAAAATGAATTTTGGAACGATAGGTTCAGAAATAGAATATGAGTTTGACACAGTACAAGATGAAATTTTTGTAGAACCAGATATTAGCCAATATACATTGACCGAAGATTTATAAAATGAAGTGAACAGATAATTAGCTAATTTGCTAATTGTCTGTTTTTATATTATAATTGGAACAAGAGTTAGTAAGTTGTAAGGGAGATATATTTTATGAAAAGAAAAAGAATTATTATAACAATTGTAATATGTTTTGTAATTTTATTAGGTGCTACAATATTTTCAATAGTCAAATTTGATGTTTGGAATCCATTTTCATCTTGCTTAGGTATGCTAGAGATTCTGTTTACAGATAAAGGATATACAATAGTACAAAATATTCCTAATAGAGTAGGATTTAGTAAAACATTAGATACCTCAAGTAAAAGTAGTGGACAATATTTAGACGAATATATGGGAAGCAGAGGTTTCCATTTAGAACCTGAAAAAGGACTAGGCGGAATGAAAGTATATAGTAATGGAAGTGAAGAGGAATCTATTGTAGTTTCGGGAAACAAATATTACTCAAAATGGCACTGGAGTAAATAATTGTGCATTAAATAGGCATATAAAAAGTAAAGTGGGTAGTAGTGATATGAAAGTGATAAATAAAGAAGAACTACATAGCATTTTTCAAAAAATAGACAATAGAAATGAAGAAGATTTTAGTGAATTTTATAAAGAATATGGCTCACTAATATATAGCATAGCCTTTTCAATAGTAAAAAATAAGGAAGATAGCGAAGATATTAAGCAAAAAGTATTTATTAAAATATGGAATATGAAAAAAGATAAGCTACCAACTGATAATGAATCAAGTTGGCTATATACAGTAACGAAAAATGAAACCTTGAACTATTTAAGAGATAAGCAGCAGGAGATTAGTATAGAAGAACTATATTCGTTGTCTAAAGAAAATGAAGAAATCAACAAAATAATAGATAAAGATAGTTATAATAGAATAATATCAAAGTTAAATATACAAGAGCAAGAAATTGTATCATTAAAAGTATTAGCAAATTTTTCATTTAAAGAAATATCACAAATGCTAAATGTACCAGTAGGTACAGTACAATGGAAATATTATAAATCTATATATGCTTTAAGAACGTGGATAGGCAATTTAATTATTCTAATAACTTCTGTTTTAGGATTACATATAAGTAAAAATGCAAAAGGAAAACCTAACTTTGCTGAATCAATAGAACAAAATACGCAAGAAAATGTAAACAAGATAGAAAATTCAAGCAATAGTGGTGCAAAGGGGGATAATGACGATAAGAGAGAGGATGCTATAATTACTCCAAGCCCAATAGAAGATGAAAAGGGTAAAAATGAAATGGCTGATACAAATACAATAAGGGAAAATGAAACAACACAAACTACTACAAAGCAAGAAATAGAAGAATATTCATACATACAAACAGGATTAATTAGTATTGCTACAATATGTTTGATAATAACAATAACTTTTTCAATTATTTTAATAAAACACCAACAAAACAGACGAAAAAAAGTGTCTAAATAATAGAAAGGTTAAAATGGTGGAAAATTATGAAAGAAGTATGGAAAATTATAGTAGCGGTTATTATAGTGATATTGATAGTATTAGGAATGCTATATGTTATTGACACGAGTAGAATGAAACAAAACAAACCAGTTTTATTTAGCACATGGGGAAGAGATTATGCCCCACCAGTAAAAGAAAATCATGAAAATAAAGATACCCAAGAGATAGAAGAATATTCAGAGAAAAAAGCAATTGATGAGGGATGGATTGTCATAACAAATGACAAGAAAGTTTATAATAAAGGCAATTTAGATAGGTTTATCGAGAATACTGATATTAATGCAAAAAATAGAAAAGAAGATAGTATTAAAATTGTGCAATACACAAGAGAGGGAGATCCTATCATAACAGAGTTAAGTTATAAGATAAAAGATGAGACCTATTTGTTTAAAGGAGAGCAAGTAAATGAAACTACCTATATTTTAAAAGTAGATAACACAAGAGATAGGTTCGCAGCAGATAGAAAGATAACAATTGATGATGATATACCAGGACAGCATTTTGGAATAGTAGAAGAAAAAAGTGAAAAAGAGGTAACTATTCAATTAGCTTTATGTAGTATCTTAGAATATGCGACAAAAGATGCAAAACAGTACAAAACGATTAATGTGTGTAGTTATCCAAAAGATAGTAAAATTATGCAAGAGTATCCATATTTCTATGGAACAGTTATAGAATCTAATGCTAACAATATTATAGTTGAACCAAGAGAAGGAGAAAGTATAAGAAAGTCAGCAGACAAAATTTCGATAGACTTAGGAAAACATAGTGATGTAGTATATATGGTTGGTACTAATGTAAAAATAAATTATGATGGTTCTATAAAGGAGAGCTATCCAGCACAAGTAAAAGCAATTAAAATTGAAGTGAAATCAGCTGAAAACTTTGAATTGAAGTTTTTTAAAAAATCTAATAGTGGTAGCAAAAGAGAAAAAATCTTAGACAAGTCAGAAACTAAAAAATTAGGCATCTACAGTTATGATTACAATATTTATAGCTATAGTTATGATTACAATATTTATAGCTATAATGGAACAGTAAATATTATAATAGACGGAAAAGAAACATCTTTAAGAGATGCCCTATTAGAAAATAGAATTACAATGAATGAAATTATTGCAAAAGCAAATAAGGACTTTCCGAATGCAGTATCTTATGATGATGGCGGAAGTATAGAATATCACTACAAAGAATATACAATTATAAAAGTACACAAAATAGATGGAAATAGAGATGTATATATTGGAGAACCAAAATTAAATATAAATGATTTGAAGTTATAGATGGGAGAAAATCATGATTTTAGATATTTTAATAGCAGTAATACTAGTAGTAATTCTGATAGTATATTTAAAGAATAAAGGATTTGTAGTATCACTACCATATTTATTGATGTTTTTTATAACACCAATTTATAGTATATTAGATCAGAATATTTTTGTTAAAGTATTTGGATGTGGCTGTGTACCATCAGCACAAACTAATATGCTTAATATAGCTTTTAATGCAAATGATTTGAGGGTAGTTGTTTATACAGTTATTACAATGGCAATGGTAATAGTAGGAACAATTTTAGCAAAAAAGTGGGAAAACAAAAAAGAAAAAATGACATATATAATTACAATATTATTATTTAATAGTTTACTAACATTTGAAATCTGCAAAATAGCAATGTGGGCATAAAGAATTATATTTGTAGTAGATAAAAAGGGAGTTGTTTCGAATGAAAAAAGGATTAAGAATAGTAACAATTATTTTAGCAATTATAGTTATTTTAGGATTGATAACCTTTGGAGTAGATTATACAAGAGCTAAAGAAGGCAAGAACCCAATATTTTGTATCAAGCATCCAGGTGGAGTAATAATGGATGGAGGGACAACTGAATATTTTGGACTAGGTTATAAAGTTATTGATTTTCATACCCTAGCAGGATTTGATGATGTGAAAATTGGAACATGGGCTATGCAATATGAAGATTTTGAGGAAGAAATGAAATATTATGCAGAAAAATATGAAGAACGACTATGGAACGATAATATGGCAGCAACAATGAAAGCAGTCATCATAAAAGTATATGAAACTGGCTTAATGGTAATGCAAATTGATGAAGATAGATCAGAGGTAATTAGTTTAGGTATAAAAGAAGATATAGGTTTTAAAAAAGGGCAGGAATTGCTAATTCATTATAATGGGATGATATTAGAGTCTTATCCAGCGCAATTAGGAAATGTAGGAAAAATTGAAATTACAAAAGAGAATAGTGATGTGGTGATACCAGATAATATTTTAAGAACTTTTTATAGTTTTCATGAGAAAGTTAATATAACTATATCAGAACTAACGAATATAGGGATTTCTTTAACTATTACAGATACAAATGAAATACCATATGACTTTGCACACAGTTATATAATAAATAAAAAAGTTAAAAATAAAGATTATACAGGTAAAGGACAAAAGATAGGTGAGGATACTGAAAACTCTGTAGCAGGATTTACTCGGAACAGGTTCTGAATATATATGGGAAGAGGTAAAAAGAATTTCTAACATTTCAAGTAAAGATACAGAAGAAACTTTAATATACAATATGCCTAATATGTCAGAAAATAAACAAATGAATGTAAGTGGCAGAAAATTTAATTGGTCTAAATTATATGGAAAATTAGACAAACGGAGAATATCAATTTATTTTGGCAGATGATGATTCGTCAATACTGACAATAAAATTTAAAATTGACGAAAATGGTAAAGTAACTCATGATGAGCCTATGTTCGAATAATGAAAATATAAATTTTTAGGGCAAGTAGTTAGAACAGAAACTATTTGCCTTTTATAATATTATTAAAACTAAAGAATAGGAAAATTAAGTATAGATAGAAGAGAGATTTACTTATAAAATGTAGATATCTCATTTGAAAAAATGAAAGATACCATCAAACTGTAATTAAAAGAAGAGCTTTTAGGTAGTAAATATCAAAAAAATTGTTTATAAGGAATAAATAAAGGAACTAGGAGAGAAAAAATCTCTCCTAGTTAGTAAGCAGTGAGTGGCAAAATTAGTTTAGCCGTAAATCCAGATCCAGCAGTCAGCGGTTACACCATCAGGAATGTCCGTAAAGGTAAAGACATAATAGGAACCGCTGAAATGGAGCAAGTTGTTAAAGTAGTTTTCCTGGTTGGTTCGTACCGTTGCATCGTCAAGGACAATGCGATTACTTTCTTCGACGATGGTTAAACCAAACCGGAGATTCTGGGAACAACTGATTTTAACAGTTGTTCCCAGACCACCAATACCACTTGCCTGAGCATCAACAACAATGTGCGGATGATCCTTGCTGATGACACCATAAGCATATCCACTTATGGAACTTCTGGGAGTGACAGTCTCGGACGAAACATCGGAAACAGACGAAGCTGTATCCAATGTGTTAGCAGGAATCTCCGCCGCAAATGCGGGAACAGAAAGTCCGAGTGTCATTGCCAAAGCGAGAAGCATAGAAATGAATTTTTTCATATAAAATACCTCCTAGTATGATGTATGCCACTCACTGCTTACTTATATAGGAAAAGGCTTTTGCCTTAACCTCAAAAAAATAATTGAATAACTATTAATTATATTTTACAATATAATAACTGAATTTAATCAAAAATATAATAAAAAGGTAAAAAAGATAATAAAAAAGTAAAAAAATAGAAAAATGAAATTTTGTAACAATTTTTAAGTTATAGTGTCTTAATATGTAGAAGGAGGAAATGAATATGTATGGATGAGATTTATAATAAATATTCTAAATTAGTCTATAATTATTTGTATTTTTTAACAGATAATAAAGAACTTGCAGAAGACCTAATGCAAGATACTTTTTATAGTGCAATAAAGAATATAGGAAAGTTTAATTATAAATGCAAAATTAGTGTATGGCTTTGTCAAATAGCTAAAAATAAATACAAAAATACATTAAGAAATGAGAAAAAGAAAGTTTTTATTCAGTGTTCCAATGAAATGCTTGAGGCTATAATTGATGAAAATTTAGAAAATGATGATGTGGAAAATGATATTATTAGAAAAGAAGAAAAAGAAAAGGTATATGCGGCCCTTGAAAATCTAGAAGAACCTATTAGAGAACTTTTTTATCTGAGAATAAAATCAAATTTACCATTTAAAAAAATAGCAAATATTTTAGGCAAAACAGAAGAGTGGACAAGAGTTAATTTTTATAGAACGAAACTTGAAATAAAGGAGAAATTGAATAATGAATAATAAATTAGAGTGCTGTGTTGTAATGGATTTATTACCAAATTATATAGAAAATTTAACATCAAAAGAAACTAAGGAACTTATAGACAATCACCTTAAAGATTGTAAAAAATGTAAAATGCAATTTTTTTTACTGAAGGAAAAAAATAATCAAAGGAATTTAAATGAGGAAGAAGAAGATCAAGAGGAATATGATTATTTAAAAAAATATAGTAAAAAGATGTTTAGATTAAAAACAGTAATCACAAGTATTTTCATTTTCGTTGCAATATTTATTTTTATTTTTGGCGGAAATATATTATACAAAAAAAATATACTATCTAAAATGTGTAATTATTATGATAATTTAATGGAAATAGACAACTACAGCATAACTAAACAAACATTATATATCAATTATAATACAAAAGAAATGGATAGTGATCTAAAGAAATATTATTATAAAGATGGAAAAATAAAGAGAGAAGTAAAAGAATTAGCAGATACAGAAAGTTTCAAAAAAGAGACATCAATATATTCAAAAATGCAAATAGTACCTAATGAAATTGTAGAATATATTAATACCGATACTAAAGAAGACATAACTATTTATACTACAAGAAAAGAGTATGCTAAAAATGAAATGAATCAATGGATTGAAAAAGGTAGCTTATTTAGTGGACAGTTTGATTTTACAACTTTTAAAGCTTGGTTTTTTCCATATATTATACAAGTTAAAAATGAAGAATACGATGCAAAAAAATACTACATTCTACAATATCAATTTAATCAAGAGAGTGAGTATAAACAAATATGGATTAACAGAGAAAATTTTAACATTGAAAGAGTAATAGAGGAAAGTAATACATATTATAGAGAGACGGTGTACGATATAAATAAAAATAGTGTTATTGATAATGATTTAATAATTCCTAACTTAGAAAATTATAAAGAGGTAACTTAAAATGGTAAAAACACTTATAGCAGACGATAACATTGAGTATTGTAAACACATTGTCAATTGTATAACTACGAAATCAAATAATCTTCAAGTTAAATATCTTGCAACAGATGGAGAAGAAACATTAAAATTTTTGAAAAAAGATACAGTAGACTTATTAATATTAGATTTAAAAATGCCAAAATTATCAGGAATAGAAGTTCTTAAAAAAATAAAGGAAAGTGAATCGTATGGAAAACCAAAGGTATTTTTACTTTCAGGAGATACAGAATTATTAAACCAGGCATTAATAAGTCTAGAGATAGAGGCATACTCTAATAAAATAGAGCCTATACAAATGACCTACAATAAAATTCAGCAAATTGCTAATGAAATAGAAAGAAATTTTAATGCTGATAATGTTAAAAATAGTTTTCAAAAAGAATTAGCAATATTAGGATTTAATTTTAAATACAAAGGTACAAAATATTTATTAGAAGCAATGATATATATTTTTGAAAACAATGATATAGACTTGTTAGATAATTTGGAGAAATATGTATATAAAGTAATTGCTATGCAAAATCATAAATCTGCACATAGTATAAAAACTGATATAACGAAAGCATGCAATTTAGCATATTTGTATCAGGAAAAGAACATTATAAAAGATTACTTTTCATTGGAATTAAAACCAACGCCCAAAGTTATAATTTCTACCATACTTACAAGGTATATGGAAAAATAGCCATCATGTAACACGGTTCTAAATGTGATTTAAAATCAGTATAATACATTTAGAGAGTGTGGTGGAAGAGATTGAGAGCATTTGACAAATTTGATAAGAAAGAAAAGATAATAAGAAAAACTATAAAAATAGATGATAAATTATATGAAAAGCTACAAATGCTATCAGACAGAGTTTTTGTGGCATCTGTAAATCAACTAATTAATGCTAGCATTGAAAAATTAGTAATAAGTGAAAATATAACTAATTATAAAAAAGGAAAAGATGATGTATCTATTAAACACACATTACAAATACGAGAATCGTTGATAATAGGCTTAGAAAGACTAAAAGCAAAATATAACATATCAATTTGCAAATTAGTAAATATGTCCATACATAATGCTATATACGAATTAGAAGATAAAGATAGGCGATAAAAAGCCAACTTAAAGCCTATCTTTGTTATATAAATCCTTAGAGTTCTTTAATATATGATTTTATATAAGGAACTCATTTATTTTCTACCAAGCCGACAAGAACTCCATCACGCATACCAAGAACATAGGATAGTGTTAAATCATATTCATGCATTTGATTCAAAGAATGCTGATAATCTGCAAAAAGCTTTTTTATGTTTTCGTCAGATAAGGCATCAATTTGCTCAGAAATTGCTGTGAGATTTTTGTTACATTCAGCATATTTTGGAAGTTTGAGAAAATCATCATAATATTTGTCTATTCTTTGACTTATAATTGCAATAGCTTCATTCTTAAGAGCATTGGCTAAAATATTTATGTGATCTTCAGTTTGATTTTGTTTAAACTTATTAGGAAATTTTCTTACATTATTTTTAGTTTCTTTTTTTTTCATCAATATTAGTTCTCCTTTTCGTTTGTATTAATAGATTCGGTAACAAATTTTTTGAAATTTTCTACAGCTTTTAAACTGCTTTTGATATAATTGCCTGAAAGTCGATATAGGATTAATAAGCCTTGAATATGACTTGCAGAATTGTAAATAGGAAAAATGATTTGGCAAGCATAATTTATAGAATCATTTTCTAATATTTTAATACATTCATGATTATTAAGTAAAAGATACGAATTAGGATCTGTGAAATTTGAGTGGTTAATTAAGTGTTTGACTTGAATACTTAAATTATAATTATCAATGGAATAATTGTTATTTGTTTCAAGTGACTTAGAAAATTTTACTTTTTCTAAATCAGTAATAATAATATTAGATTTTGAAACTTGTAAACATTGTATAATATATTCCTCTAATTTACTAGAGATTAGCATACAAAAACCTCCTTTCGTTTTAAAGTTGTAAAATAATAACTTATATTTTACAAAAACATTATACTAGTTTTAAGAGTAAAAGTCTATTCAAAAATACATACTTTTAATATTAATTAGATTAGTATTAAAAAATTGGGGAAGTATATATAATACTATCAAAACAACTCAAAAGAGGAGGATAGTATGTTAGCTAGAGAAAGATTATATTTACAAGGTAATCATATAAAACAAAAATCAATTAATATTGATGATAATTTATATGAAGGTGTAAAAAGATTATCATTAGAAGTTTATGATGCTAATATTAGCGACATAATTAATATAGCAATAGAAGAATATAAAGAACCTAAGTTTTATGGTAGAAAAGAATTGGACACAGTAACTTATAGAAATATAAGATTAAGAAAAGACAATATTGATAAACTAGAAATTTTCAGTAAAAATACGGGGATTTCATTTACAAGACTTGTTAATTCAGCAATAAAAGAATTTTTAGATAATTAGTGAAAAATTGAAGTTGCCTATTAGAAAATCGCAAAAATGTTGCTACTCTAAGAATAAAAAAATTATAGTCGTATATATTCCATTTTATAAAATAATGTAGTAAAATAAGTATGTATTCAAAAATAGTAACTATAAATAAAAATAAATTTATAGTTATACCTAAGAAATTAGGGTAAGCTGATTTTATTTCAGCATTGACTTTGCATTTAGGCAAAGGTAAAGTAAGTAGCACTTAAAAATGCCACTTATAGTTAAAAACAGCTATAGGGGGATTGTGCGTAAAATTAAATAAAGATAGATAAATAACAAGTAAGAAAAGAAATCTAACTTGTTATTTTTTCGGCTAAAAATTAGAAAGGAGGATAGTTTAATAGTTTTTGAATACAAACAAAATTGAGATTATAAGAAGGAGGAATGCTTATAAAAACATTTGACTATGAATCAAATTGTGTAAGATACAGAGATTGTTATTTTGATATTGGAGAATATAAAAATAAAGAAATGAGCATAGACATATACGGTTATGTAGAAGATGATAAAAACATATCCCATATTTCAAACTTAACAGCTAATGTATCAGAAAAATTAGCAGAAAATCAGATTGTTATTGATAACTATAATAATACTAATATAATAAGTTTTCTGTTAGATCTAAAAATTGTAAAGGCTATTCCAAAGAGAGTAGCAGTAGAAAAAGTAGGCAAGATGGTATTATTACCAGTTGCAGAAATTGATTTAGAAATCTTAAAAGAATATTCTTATGATAAAGAGGAGGAACTAGAATATGCTAGTTAGTGAATCATGGAGAGAACAAATAGCAAAGGACATTATATATGAATTTGAGCTATTGTTATGCAACAACGATACCAAGATAAACAATCTTAATTCAGAAGAAAACAAATTTGAAACAGAATATTCGTATATTAATGAAAAAGACTATAATGAATTAAAAGAAAAAATAATAAGGCAGTTAAGAGATTTTGAAGACGACATAGAAGAAGCAAGAGTTGCTTAGAAAGGAAAAAGAAAATATGAAAATAGAAAACCTAGTGAGAGATAAAGTAATAGGGCATATAAAGACAGGAACTAAAAGTGAAACAGGACTTCCAAAAAAGCTACCTTTTTTTAATGTAGAGGAGGATAAAGTGACATCAAGTGATATGGTAGATATCTTTAAGCAGTTATATCCAGGACAACCTAAAGTATTAAAAATAAGATTTGTTGATGAAGATCCATTTAGTTTTAAATTTAAAAGGTATGTTAATAATAAAATTGCTTGTATTGGAAATGGAACGAAAGCCATTACCATTGGAAAAAACGCAAAAGGAAATAAAGAACAAATAGAAGTTGAATGTAGTGAAGATTGCGAACATCGCTTAACAGGCAAATGTAAATTAGTTGGAAGTTTAAAATTTGTATTAGAAGGAATTGAAGCAGGTGGAGTATGGTTAATAAAAACTACTGGAGGCTTATCTTTATCTAATATTGCATCAGAAATAGTAAAGTATAAAAAGGCAGGAATGAGCATAGTAGATGTTCCATTTGAATTAAAACTAGATGCTCAAGAAAGCCTAGCCTATGGAACTTATTACAGTTTAGATTTGAGAAGGACAGATATTAAACCGCAATTGACCAATGCAACACCAGCATTAAATACAGGAGATATTCCAGTAGAAACAACTAAACAAATTGCTGAAGGGGAAAAGGAAAATAAGAAAGTAGTAAATATTCCAAAAAATGACGTAAAAGAGAAAAAATCAAAAGAGGAAACAAAACAAGAGGAAAAGGTAAAAGAACCAAATAAAGAAGTAGAACAACCAAGACAAAAAAGTGAAAAAGAACAAAAGGAAGCACAGAAAACAGAAGATAAAATACAACAACCTCAAGAAGATTTTTCAAACACCTTCTATGTAATGGAAATTTCAGATACCTTAATAAACAATCAAAAATTCAAAAAGATTATTCTTCAAGATTTAAATAGTCAAGACAATGAATACATTTTACATCCAAAAGCAAACCAAGATATGCTAAAATATGGTGTAGGAACAATAATAAATGTACTCAAATCTAAAATTGAAGCTGGAAAAAATATTATTTGCCAGTATGAAATTAAACAAATACCACAAGAAGATGGTAGCTTAATAGAATTTAATAATGAAATGAAAGAAGCAGTATAACTAAAATTACACTGCTTTTAATATTGTAATAATAAAAAGAAAGGAAAATTTAAAATGTTGAAAATAATAAAAAAATCCTTAATCATCTTATTACTTATCACTATAGATACTATAGCTTTTATTAGTAAAAGTATATACCAATTTTATAACAAAAACAAGGGAAAGGCAGAAGAAATGATAAAAAGTTTTCATGGAGCATTGAAAGAAAAACTAACAAAGTAAGTAGGTAATCAATGAGAAATAAATATAATTATGATGAATTAGTGAAAGTAAGCGGTGTAGGAAAAATTTTTGGAAAAGTAAAAGAAAAGTTGGGAATTATCATTGAAAAAGACTATTATTTTGCTGAATACTATGTAGATTTATTTTTTGGAAAAAAAGATTGGTTCAAAGAGGAAAATATACAAAGAGTGTTTAATGAAAAGAAAAACAAAGTAGAGAAGTATCAAATTAGACTATGTACAACAAAGCAAGGATATAAATTGATAGAAAATAATCTAAGAAAAAATGAGCCAATTAGTAATAATAAGTTAGGAAAAATAAACATCTATAAAGAGTTCAGAAAGGGTAAGAAAGAATATATTGCTATAGGATGGGAGTCTGTTTTCTGGCCAGTAAGTAACAAGAGTATTCAAATAATGGAAGCAACAGTAAAGTCTTTCAGAAGACAAGATATTCCATATCAATATATTATTTTAAATGAAGATAACCTAACAGATATAAAAGTCTATGAATTTATTGAAAACGATAATGCAGTAGATATTTTTTATGTAGAAAGAAAAATTAAAATGAAGAAGTTAAGAAATAGACCACCTTTTGAGTGGTAGAAAGGGTAAAAAATGATAGCACAAAAAATATTAAATGTAATGACTAAAATAGGACCAATTATAAAAGATAAAACAAACCAAGAAAAGGGGTTTGACTATGCGTCCATAGCAGCAGTTATTATAAAAGCAAGAGAAGCTATGATAGATGAAAAAATCATTATAATTCCAATTAAAGTAGAACAGATAGTTCAAAAAGGAAATGATATAACAATTAGTATGATATATAGGTTTTACGATGCAGAAGCTAACAATAAAGGCGTAAATGAATATATTGACGTGAATATACCAGGCGAAGGATGCGACAAAGATGGTTGGGCAGTGTATAAAGCATTATCAGGAGCATATAAATATGCAATTACACAAACTTTTGCAATTCCAACAGTAGATGATGCTGAAAGGAGCAAATTAGTTGGAAATGCTGAAGAAAATGCAGAAATAGAATCAGAAGAAACTATAGGAAGCCAAACTTTAAATGAGGAAAATATAGAAGAAATGCTAGGAGAGCCAAGTATAGATGACTATGATAATATATTCAATTTAGGTCAATCAGCATAGAAAGGGTAAATAAAAATGTATATAAAGCAGATTAATAATGTAGAAGGATATAAAGGACTACCAGATGGATTTAATGCACAATTTGACGAAAATACTACCTATATAGTAGGAGAAAATTTTCAAGGAAAAAGTACCATAGGCAGTCTGTTTAATTGGTGCTTAACTGGCAATAGTTTATTGGGAAAAGAAAAAGAGCAAGTTGCAAATGATACTAGAAAAGTTGCAAATGTTATTGTAGATATGACCTTTATAGATAATTGTGGAATTGAACACAGAATGATAAGAAATAAAGGAAAAGATATGCAACTAACATTAGATGACAAACCAGTAGATCAAGGAATGCTTGCAAAATTCTATAAGGATGCAGATATTTTTTTAGTTGCTCATAATCCATATTATTTTCAATCATTAGAGCCAAAAGAACAGAAAGAATTGCTAAGAAAAATTGTACCAGCTATAGATTCTGAAACAGCATTTAATTTATTAAGCGATGATGAAAAAAATATAGTAGGTCAACCTATAGAATATTTAGAAAGTTACATAGATAATAGAAATGAAGAGATTAGTGAGTTGAAAAAAGAACAAGAAAAAAATTCAGGACAATTGCAGGCATATAAAACAATAGCACTAGAACAGGAAGGTGAGATGCTTACATTTGATAAGGAAAAGGAACTAATGGATTTGCAGGAGAGATATAAGATTATTTCGGTTAATTTTGTATCATCAAGCATAGAAGAAATAAGAAAGAAACTCGAAAGAATCCAAGCAAGATTAGATGAAATATTAAAAAATGAATTAATTGATATCAAAGAACTTTATGGAAGAGAAAAGAAAAAACTACAGGAGCTTAATGAAGAAAAGCCTAAATGCCATTATTGTAAGCAAGAAATAAAAGATAGTGAAGCATTACAACGAATGAAAAACCTTCAACAAAAAGAACTTGATAAATTACAGGAAAAGGCAAACAAATTAAAAGAAGAGGCAACGATGTTAACTAATGAAAGACAAAGCAAGCAAATACTATTAGAAAAATTAAATACAGCTGATATGCAGAAGTTAGATAAAGAAAAGCAAGAACTAGAAAATAGAATAAAAGTGCTACAGACAGAACAAAGGAATGTTTTATTAAATAACCAGGAAGTACAGACTAAAAAAGAGCAAGTAAGGAAAGCCAAAGAAAAAATACAAAAGCTAGAGCAAGCACAGGAAGAAATAACAAATGAACTAGAAACGGCTAACAAGAGAAAGAAGATAGCAAATAAATTAAAAATACTAATCATAGAAAAGCAAAGTGAAATAATAAAACAATATTTAGATAAAGTTAGTATTCAATTTAGTAAAGTAAATAAAAGTACAGGAGAAATTACAGAATGTAGCAATATTCAATATGATGGAAGAGATTATAAAAAGCTATCAAAATCACAACAAGCAAGAGCCTGTTTAGAAATATCAAATGTATTTAATAATTTGTCAGGCATAAAAGCACCTATTTTCTTTGATGATGCAGAATCAACAACTAATTTTATAGAATTAGTAGATACTCAAATGGTAATTTCTTTGGTAATAAAATACAATCCTTTAGAAATCTTATATGATTATTCAGATGTGCTAGATAGAAAGAAAAAGTCAATAGAAAGAGAAATCAAAGAAAAAAGTAGCTTGTTTATACAGCAAGCTGCATAATAAAAAATACGAATGGAGGAAATAAAATATATGTGTAAATATGAAACAGTAATACTTATAAAACCAAGTTTAGATGAAAAGGAAATAGAACAAGTCAAAATAGATGTAGAAAATAAAATAAATGAGGTTGGAAAAGTAACAAAAAAGGAAGATGTAGGTTTAAAAAAGCTAGCATACGAAGTAAAAAGCAATAAGGAAGCATACTATGTTATATATGAGTATGAGACTAATAAAGCCTATGAAGATAGTGTCAAAGAAGTAGAAAAATTTTATAGAATGAAAGAAGAAATTTTGAAATTTATAACAATAAGAGAGGATAACGAATGAAGATTTATGTAGTATATGAACAATTCTATACAGATTGGTCAAATGGTGAAGATGATGAAGTATTTATTGAAAATGCTTATAAAAACAAGAGAAAAGCTATAAAAAAGGCAAAAGAACTACTAAATAAAGCAAAAGCGAATAGTTACTTTATTGACGAAAGCCAAAAGAAAAGAAAAAACCCATTTAAAAATAATAACTGCATTGACTTGTACAGAGAAGAATCAGACCAAGAAACAAAAGTTAGAAGTATTGCAATAGAAGAAATAAAATTAGTAGCTTAAAGGAGAATGAAAAATAGAAAGTATGAAAAAATTTTTAGGAAAATGTGAAAAATGTAAAAGAAGTATTTGTGAAGAACATGCATATTTATATGTAGATGGAAATAATAGAGCAATTACTAATAATTCACCATATTTATGCAAAGAGTGTTATGAAAGCGAATATAACGAAAAAATAAAAAGTGATGTTGAAAAATTCAAAGATAATATTATTAATAATCTAGAAACAATTAAAGTAGACAGTAATATAGAAACCATTAGAGTTGATGACTTAATAAAATATATTAAGGAGTCATAGAGATAGGAGGAATATGAAATGAATAAAGTATGTTTAATAGGCAGACTAACAAAAGATCCAGAAGTAAGATACACACAAAGTAATAATACATTAGTTGCAACATTTAATATTGCAGTTAATAGACGATTCGCAAAGGAAGGAGAAGAAAAACAAGCAGATTTTATAACTATTGTAGCTTGGGCTAAAACAGGAGAATTTTGTTCTAATTATTTTAAAAAAGGTCAACAAGTAGGAATCTGTGGAAGAATACAAACAAGAAATTGGGAAGATGAGCAAGGACAAAAACATTATGCTACAGAAGTAGTAGCTGAAGAAGTATGTTTTGCAGATAGCAAAAAAGAAAATAGTTCTTCTGATCCATTTGCAAATAATACTTTTGGAACGGATAATTTTGATGTAACATCAGGTGATGATTTACCATTTTAAAAATCAAAATTAATATAAGGGTGGATGAAAATATCTACCCTTAGAATAATAAAATATTGGAGGAGATATGTTTGAAATACAATTGAAATTTTACAATAGATACTGGGAAAATTATTTTGGAGATAAAAGATATACTTCAAAAAAGGCAATTGAGTTATTTACAAATTTAATAAAAAGATTTCCAGACAGTCAATGGAGACTAGTATATAAAGAAAAAAAGAAAGAAGTAAATAGAAAGGAAGTGAAATCATAATTATCCTATAATTATAGGTTATATCAGCTATGGAGAATATGATATGTAAAACATATGACTTTGACGCAAAATGTGTAGTAGAGTATGTTGCCATAAATGGATAAATTTATGGCTAATTATGAAATATATTGCAAGTGTTAGCTTTCGGAAAAGATAGCGTGGCGATGTTACTTATGTTATTAGAGAAAAATATGAAAGTAGACGAAGTAATATTCTTTGATACAACGGTTGAATTTCGAGCAATATATGATGTGCGAGATAAAGTAAAAATAATGCTAAAAGAAAAAAACATACCATATATAGAGTTAAAAGCTAATATACCATTTTTACATAATATGCTAGAACGAGAAGTACACAATAAAAATGGAGAAATTCAGTATGGATATGGTGTATGTGGAGGAATATGTCGTTGGGGTACAACCGAAAAAGAAAGAATAATAAGAAAATACTTAACAAACAAATATGGAAAAAACGGCTACAAAGAATATCTTGGTATTGCGGTAGACGAAAAGGAAAGAGTAAGTAGGAAACTTAAAGAGGGAAAATTATTACCACTAGCAACAGAATGGAATATGACAGAAAAAGAATGTCTGAAATATTGCTATCAACATGGATATGAATGGAAAGAAACCACTAAATTATATGATATTTTAGATAGAGTGTCCTGTTGGTGTTGTGGCAATAAAAATAAAAAGGAATTAAACAATATGTTTTATTATCTTTATAGTTATTTTTTTGCGAGAATTATGCTATTAAAGCAAATAAAAGAAAACAATAAAAGAGATAGTAAAGTAGTAAAAAGTGCAGAAAAAGAGTTTATGAAGATGCTTTAAATCAAAAATACAAATAAAAAAGGAGTTATGTAGAAAATATGAAGAATAAGATAAGATATACATGTCAGGGATATAAGTATGCTCCAGAAAGTTTTAAATGTTATATGGTAGTTATAAATGCAGATGGATATAATCATAGTTATTATGAACTGGAAAGTTTTACACATAAAGAAAATACTAGAGTAGGAATAGTATGTATTAGTAAAGGAAAAAGAGCAGCAGAAGCAGAAATCAAAAAGATTATAAGAGGTAAAAAAGAGTATTACAACAATATAACTTATGGCTATAAATCATTAGATGGAGGTACAATAACATATTTACAATGGGAAAAAATAGACAATGATGCTAGCATAAAGAATAAGTTAGCAATATATAAGATGGTGAAAGAGTATTATAAAGAAAAAAACTACATAATTACAGAATATAGTTGTACTTCATTTGAATTAGGCGAGGAATGCGAAGTAATAAATCAGCATAAAAAAGAAGAAAAACTAATATTAGATACTAAGCCAATCAAAATAACATTTATAAAACCGAAAAAGGAGAAATCAAAGTATCTAAATAGAATTTAAAAAATAAGTAATATAAAGAAAAAATGTATAAGAAAAGAGGTTAAATATGAATAATAAATACGAAGTGTTTATACAATTATTGAATTTTAATATAAAAAAGTATTCAGCAGAAAAGGTCTTTAAGGACTTTATTTTTTTGTTCGCCATTGATTTAAGCAATAAAGTAGTTTTTAACTTAGAAAATAATAGAAAGTATAATGAAATTTATCAAAGTTATGATATAGACGAGCAAGCTAAAATGTATGCTCTAGCTGGAGAATTAACTAGAATATTTCAAAAAGAGAGAGAACTAAATGATGTACTTGGAGAATTATATCAAATAGTTACCAATAGGAATTGCTTAAAATTATTAGAAAGTGATAATGGAATAGAAAAGAAGTTACAAAGTATAATGAAAATCAATAAGAAGTTAAATGATGGAAAGTTAACTACTACAAATTGTGGGACAGGTTCAAAAATATTAGCATATGCAAGTATGCTAAAAGTGTTTAAAATAGATTATAAAACAGATTTACAAGTAACAGCAATAGATACAGATGTGTTTAATGTATTTATGACTTATATTCAATTATATTTTTATAAAATTGATGCAGTTGTAATATTAGTAGACCAAAATACGAACAAAGAGCTTATGAAACTATATACACCACAGAATGAAGATAATATGGAAAACTTAATGGTAGCATAGGAGGATTTTACAAATGCAAAATAATATATATGAGTGTATAAATATAGAAAATGTAATTAATAAATTAAAACTGAAAAGAATACATCAGATAGGAACTTATATATATGTAAATTGTCCATTTTGCCAAAGCAAAAACGAAAGAAATGGATATATGAAAGTAGACACAATTAAAAACTTATATATTTGTAATAATTGTGAATCCACTGGAACTTCAATAGAATTGTATGCAAGATTAAAATATATATCTAATAAAGAAGCATTTAAAGAATTAATGAAGGAAACACCAATTTTAGATAATAGAACATACATATTTAATAATCCTATAAAAAGCGAGTTATATAGAGATATGGTATATAGTAAGTTCCTGGAAATGCAAACATTAAATAAAAGACATTATGAAAAACTAAAATCTATAAACTTCACTGATGAATACATAAAAATAAATAAATTTAAGAGTATAGAAAGTAATCCAGATAAAAAGAAAGCAATATGCAGAAAACTACAAGAGCAAGGACTAAAACTGGATGGAATACCTGGTTTTTGTGCGACGTGTTCCTAACTTAAAAGGTTAGGCATTAAAGTTAAAAGGTTCCCATTCTAAACAGAAAAAAGAACCAACCCTAAAATTAAATAATAAATTGAGAACTTAAATAAAAAAGTTTCTTTATTCATCATCCAAACCAGAGAAGACATCATGGTCAAAGAAATCTTTAAGTTCAATATCAAGACCTAAGCATATACGAAGAATAGTCAACATTTTAGGATTTTGACTACTACCATCAATCAAACTATTTACAGTAGATTGTGGCATACCAGACAACATAGCTAAGCCATTGATAGTAATCTTATTCTTCTTACATAAATCTAAAACTCTTATTTTTATTGCTTCTTGCAAAGTCATACTATCGCCTCCAATATAACAATAAGTATAGCAATAACAACGACCCTACGTTACCGACACGTTGTTGACAAATATAACAAAGCATTATATAATAACGACACAATGGTAATTTAAAGGAGGTAAATATGAAAATCAAGACAATAGAACAAATAATGAGCAAATTAGAAGAAGAATTAAGTAGAAAAGGAGAAGAAAACCTAGTAGATGAAATATTTGATGAAAGAACAGAGGCGCTACATATTGACATAATGGGAAATGTGAAATATAAAAAATCAACCGAAAAAATAAGGCAAATAGACGATGAAATCAAAATGAAATACGGAGATAAGTACAGGGAAATTATACAGTTAATTGAAAAATATGAAGATGCCGTAGTAAAAGATGGGACAATATGTGAAAAACTTATGTATAAACATGGTGTACTCGACGGAATGAAATTAATACTAGACGGAACAAGACAAATAGATATTAAGAAATTTTTAAAGGATAATAAACAATATTAATTTAATTTTAGAACAAAACTTTAAGAGAACTAATAGTTTGATAGGTGGAATGATAGAGTAACGTCTTGAAACGCCTACCTTAAGACTTCGGCTAGCAAATATATATGCAACTATATAAGTGTTAGAGAGCCCGAAGAAGTCGACTGAAGATTACCGTAATCCTTTATGAATAAGTAAAACAACTGAAAATGAGTGAAACGAAAACTACCCAGAGGTGGGTAACGTAATCGATAGGTCGGAGGTCTATAAATTTTATATGGTGAGAATACCTTGAAAAAAAGGTCGACGAACTTGCGAGTGTACGGGTCTAGACAGGGCAAATATAGAAATGTATTTCTCTTTAAATAGAGACTAGTGAGGTAAAGTAAAAATAGAAACTATGAAATACCTTATAATGTTACAGGCATTATCAAGCTAGCAGGCTTATAGCAAGCACCTAAGTAAAAATATGAAAAGATAAAACTATTGGAACATGGAAAGTAGCAATACGCAATAATAACTTGTTGCAAAGTGTGGTGGTGTCGAAGAATAATAAGCACCTTTAGTTGCTATGAGAGTAGTGGCAATGTACCTATGAAGATATAGAAATATATAAGAGGGATAGCCACAAGTCAATTTTCATTGAATAATTATTATATAGATAATCATAGTTTCGAGTATGACAAAGAAATATCATACTCCTAAACGGAGGTGGTAGCCTATGAAAAAGCGATTAAGACACAATGAATATTATAATATGCAACAAATTTTTGATAATCTATATAGTTATGGTAAAAACAATAATAATTTCTATAATCTTATGGAAATCATTAAGCTAGATGACAACATAAAACTTGCTTTCCGTAATATCAAAAAAAATCAAGGCTCACAGACAGCAGGAACAGATGGTAAAACCATTAAAGATATAGAACAATTAACAGCAGAAGAATTTATTAAAATTATACAAAACAAATTAGAATGGTACAAGCCGAAACCAATAAGGAGGGTCGAAATTCCAAAACCAAATGGAAAAACAAGACCACTAGGAATACCAACAATTATAGACAGAATAGTACAACAATGTATTCTCCAAGTTTTAGAACCAATATGTGAGGCACACTTTCATGAAAGAAGTAATGGCTTTAGACCCAACAGATCAACAGAACATGCAATGTCTCAATGTTATAGAATGATACAACAATATAATTTATATTATGTAGTCGACATAGATATAAAGTCATTCTTTGATAACGTGAACCACTCTAAATTAATAAAACAAATGTGGACACTAGGAATAAGAGACAAACAACTACTTTGCATCATCAAAGAAATGCTAAAAGCCCCAGTTATACTACAAAATAGGGAAAAAATCTATCCAAGTAAAGGAACACCACAAGGTGGAATACTCTCTCCCTTGTTATCAAACATTGTACTAAATGAACTAGACTGGTGGATAACCTCTCAATGGGAAGAAATAAAAACAAAAAGAGAATACAAGGAAAAGATATCCAAAAATGGAAACAAACAACATGGAGCAAGAAACAGAGAACTAAAAAGGACAAGTAAACTCAAGGAAGTTTATATTGTAAGATATGCAGATGATTTCAAACTCTTCTGTCGAAAAAGACAAGACGCAGAAAAAATATTTATAGCAACACAAGAATGGCTAGATAAAAGACTAAAACTACAAATTAGTGAAGAAAAATCTAAAATAATCAACCTCAAAAATGCTTATTCGGAATTTCTAGGCTTTAAAATGAAAGCGATACCAAGAAGAAATAAGTACGTAGTAAAATCTCACATGAGCGATAAAGCTATAATAAGAGAAACCAACAAGCTAAAAGAACAACTTAAAAATATAGCAAAACCACATGATAGCAATAACAGAGGTCTAGCCATAAACTCATATAACTCTATGGTATGGGGAATACACAATTATTACAGATATGCAACAAAAATTGTTGATGATTGTGATAAAATACAATATACAATATCATCAATAATAGAAAGTAAACACGGACTGGGAAACAATATCAAACGAACAGGAACAATGACACCATACATAAGGGAGAAATATGGAAAAAGCAGAAGATTAAGATATATAGAAGGTAAGCCAATATGTCCTATTGGCTATGTTCAGCACTATGTACCTATATACAAAAAATCAAAAGTGTGTAACTATACTAAGGAAGGAAGAGCAGAAATACATAAACAACTAAGATTTAATACCAATATACTATTAGCAATGATGAAACAAAAGTTGCCCAATAGAAGTATAGAATACATGGATAATAGAATATCATTATTTGCAGGACAACAAGGAAAATGTGCAGTAACAGGACAAATACTAGACGTTAACAATATACATTGTCATCACAAAATACCAATTAAAAATGGTGGAACTGACAAATATGAAAATCTAATCATAATACATAAGTACATACACATCTTAATACATGCAACAAAACAAGATACTATAAATAAATATAAAAGTATAATAAAAATAGATGACAAAGCAATTATAAAAATCAATAAACTAAGAAAAATGGTTGGAAATCCAACCATTTCTTTTTAATCAAATTTTAAATCTATATAAATAATAAAAATAAATGAAAATTGAGGGAACGCCGTATGACATGAAAATGTCACGTACGGTGTGGAGCGGGGGAAAAGATAGAGATAATCTCAAAATCTTACCTATCGCTATTTCAAGATAAAGATTTTAAGTGGACTTATAAATCACATCAGGGAATCTTTATACCAGTAGTATTAGATAACAAAATACAGGGACTAAGAATATATTTAGACAAAGAATATAGCAAAGACACACAAAATATATGGTTTTCTAGTAACAACGAATACAATGGAACAAAAGCAAGTAATTGGCCAATGATACTAAAACCAGAAGATATTAATTGGATAGATATGTATAATAATGCAACTACTATTATTGTAGCAACAGAAATGATACTAGCACATAAATTATTCAATAGTACGCAGCAATTAGTATTAGGTATTCCAAATAATTTGGATAAAGAGATATTATTAGATATTATAGAACGATTGAAAATAAAAGAAGTCTTTTTATATGTTGACAAATATACGATTGCACATACAAGTACACTAATGTATTCAAATGTAATAGAAACTTTAGAAAAGCATGAAATTAAAGTGAATTTCAGAATAGCTTTAATAGATGAAAGTTTTTTATCGGATTTTCAAAAACAGGAAAACAATATAGAAAAAAATGTAGCATAAGGAGGGATGCCTATAGATAGAAAAAAACAAATAAAGGTTGCTAATAAAGTAATAAAAGAACTAAAACACAAAGGATTTCAAATTAACCAATACTATGCCAAAACAACAAGAAGTATCTACTTAAAAATTGATTATGGTCTATGTGGGGGAATTAGAATTAGTGATCATAAAGGAAAAGAAAAATATAGATATAAATTTAATCTGCTAGAGCAATATAATGGTCCAAAACAAATAAATGATAGCGGTTATATAAGAATGTTCTATGATTACAATAATACTGAAAAACTTATATCTGATATTGAAAATGAAAAGAAATTAAAAATTTACAAATATGGTTTATATAATTATCGAAATTGCATGAAGAAAAATTCAAAAGACAATTTATATAAAAAATTTAGAAAAGTAGCATGAGAGATGGAAAAATAAGTTCCATCTCTTATTAAAATTAAGGAAAGGTGAATTAGTAATGAATACAAAAAAAATAGAATTTATAGAAAGTGAAGCATTTGAAAAACACATAAATATTGATTTGTGTAATGAAATTATAACATTTGTACTAAATACCTCTGAAAAAGCTAATAAAATTTTAAGTAGCAAAGTAGAAAGATGTATTTGGTTAAAGAAAAAAGAAATGTGGGAGTTAAAAGCTATAGATAAAATCAAATATCTAGGAGAATTATTAGAAAGATATGAAGAGAAAATTGGCAACGACATTAAGAATATTAGAGCGATTAGCTTGGCTTTGGGATATGTAGAAGAGTATATTACAGATAATATGATTATAGGAACACAGTTAATAGATTTTATAAATAAAGTAGAAAGAATGGCAAAAAATGATATATATCTACAAGGAGCATTGTTTTTATATGATAGTAGGAAATATTACCAATATGGCAAAGAACTACTAGATAGGAAATATACCAATACAGAGGAAATATTATTTGTATTATCGTTATTTGAAGATATAGAAGAAAACTTCTGTAAATTAAGAGAACAGATAATTCCTTTATTAGGAATAAAGAAAACGATTTCAGCAATTAATAACATAAAAGTATATGCATGGATAATTAACAGGCTATATGATCTTATAAAGAAGGATAGAAAAAAAGATATGTCTATATTGAAGGCATTAATAATAGTACCCACAAAGCAGATAAAAGAAAATGACATAGCATATCAGACTTTGTCAGAAAATGGCTATCAAAAAGAAGAAATAGCATATTTGAATTATGCAATTTTATATTATGTGAATATACCTAAAACTGTTAGAATTGGAAATTCGATAACAGAAGAAAGAATTGCCATTGAATTTTGCAAAATAATATTAGATGAATGCAAAGAATATAGTCAATCAATGTATGATTTACTTAAAAAGATGATTGAAGAGTATAATAGATTTGATATTAAATGCGAAGGATATGGAAGGTTAAAAGATATTCTTGAAGAAAAAATTGGTATAAGTAATCCAATAACATTTTTAGAGTTTTATGAGATATTTAACAAAGAAATATTCCGATTTGATATATTGGATGAAAGATGGGATATCCTAGTAGAAAAAATGGATAGTGAGGAATATAAGGAATTATTTGATAAATATATATACTCTAATAATTTCGATAAGATAAAACTAGAAAAGTGTATAAAAAGGTACAATACATTAACAGATAGTTCTTATATAGATAGCTTTTATATATTCCAATATGGAAGGGAAAGTATATTCAGCCAATTAGTAAATAAAGAAATTATTTCACTAAAAGAGTTTTATGAAACATATGAGAATCAAGGAGAAGTACAAGAAAAAAGCATAAAGCATATGATAGAGTATGTGAAGAAAATAAGATATAGACATGCTTTTCTTTTTTTGGAATATATTTTGGAAGAGCGAAAATTTAATATAGAGGATATAGGCAAGTTGGGTTTTGAATTAGATTGTTTATATCAAAGAAGATATGCTTACTATGATAAAAATTTAATAGATATTAAAAGGGATTTCTTAGACAATATGGAGAACCAAAAACTATTTTACTGGTTAGAAAGGTATGTATTTAAAGTAGAGCCAAAATATTATTTGAATTTTCTTGTAGAAATATTAAAAAGTAGCGATGTTATTGGAATAATTTCAAAAGAGCAGCTAAGAGAAATATACATTTCATTATCAAAAGTTAATGAAACAGTGGAAAAAGATGAAATGCTTAGAAAAGAATATTTAACACAAGAAGAATTACAAAATATTATAGAAAAAGAAGAAGAGGAAAAGAAACAAAAGAAAATGCAGGAATTGAAAGAAATGCAAGAACAGATGAAAGAAGAATTTGATGAAATAGATTCTAAAGATTTTGAAACATTGCACGAATTATGTAGAAAATATAGATGGGATAATGAAAAATGGAAAATCTGTAGTGAAATGGTGAGGAAATATTTATCAGATAATATTATAAACTTCAAGTTAGATGAGAAAGAAATAATAGAATTTATGGAATTAATTGAAACTTTATTGGATAAAAAAACAATTACCATAGAAGAACTTAAAGAGTGGATAATAAAATATATAATGAAGGGAGAATTATACAATGGAGCTATTAAGAAAACATACTAAAATAGCAATAGATATGTATTCTAAAGGGTTAGAATTAGACTTTATAAAAGAATTTGCAATAGAAGATATAGAAAAATGCTGTAATGAAATAGAAAGATTAGGTATTGAAAAAAATATATATGAATGTGATGAGGTCATTCAAAGAGAACTGATGCAAGACACAGATACCATTGAGTATTTGATAAAACTCAAAGCTACAGGTATAAATTTTGGAAAAATCAAAAATTTAATTAAAATTATACAGCAAAATGGAGAGAAATTAATAGACTACGATATTGAAAAAATAATAAAGGTATTACAAGAAATTGATGAATATAGAACTATACAGTATGCCTATTTAAAATACTTTATTGACAAAATAAAAACAGACTTAGGAAAGAATGTAGTTATTAAGAATTTAAGAAATTTCTTTATGAGAGAAGAATTAGATTTACAAGATTTGAACATAGAGGAAATAAAGTTATTTACTTCACCAATTTTTTTAAGTAACAATTTAATACCAAGACATAATTTAAAAAGAGTGTATGAATTATTAGTTCAGAATCATGAATTAAAAAGGTTCATACTTTTTTTATATCTCAATAAATTAGAACTTCCATTAAACATAGAACATTATGAAAAAATAAATGAAGCTACAAAAGAAATTCATGAATCTATAAAGAAAATTTCCAAAATGATAAATAATGAAAATTTGTATAGATTATTATTAAGATGGATGAATAATGAATGTGCACTATATGATTTAAAGATAATAGAAAGTAAAATAGGAAATGTTAATAAAACAGAACTGGAAAATATAGTGAGCAGCAGAAGTGAATATATTAATTTTATATTTGGAAACAAAATATCAAGAATGAAGCTAGAACAAATAGAGACAAACAAAGAAGAATTAATCATATATGCAATAAGAAATAATAAAAAAGGATTTTTGAACTTAATTGAGGAACATCAAGAAGAATTTTTAAGTATTCCATATTCATCAATTTTGTATGAAAAAGAATTTTATATGGAATATTTTAATATTAATTCATTAAATATAAAAAATCTAAAAGATTTACAATTTATGAATAAGAGAAACTATATAGAAACGCTACAAAAAGGAAACTATACTTTTAATGAAATAAAGACATTATATGACTCTAGAAGTGAAAACTACTATAAACTGTATAATTATTTATTAGACTTGAAGATTGATGAGAGATTATTGAGAATAAAACAAATTATTAATAAAGGAAAACTTGATATAAATATAGCAGATGATGAAATCGAAAAGTTAGCTCAAAAAATAAAAGTGAAATCACTGTACAATTGGCTAGAACAAGATTTTTATAGAATACAAGATATAAAACCTAATGATGCAATTAGATTGCTAATAAATTACGATGACATTAGTAAATTTATAGGTGAAATGAAAAATAAAAAAGAATTAATGTATGTACTAAGAAATAAAGAAAGAATAAGAGAATATAAAAATTTACAAGAAATAAAAGATAACATAGAAACAATAGACGAGTATTGGAATGAATTAGTACAACTTATGGACTTTTCACAAGAGTTTATAGAAAAGAATAGAAGCAATATAAATGAGTTCTTGCTAGAAAATGGAGCTGAATTAGCCATAAAATATTATAGAGGTCGTGAAAGTAAGCATGCTAAGCAATCGTATAAATTAATTATTAAGGCAGAACTTATGGGAGAGTTTAGAAAACTGAAATACCATACAGATGACTTGCAGAAAGAATTAAATTTTGCTTTAGACGAATATCAAATAAAAGAATGGATGAGCAACACTTCAATGAAAGACAATGAAATAGAAATAGGAGAATATGATGACTTTTATAGCACAATGGTATTAGGAGAAGAACCTATGAGTACATGTCTTTCATATGAACATGGAATGTATAATAGGTGTCTATTAGCATGTTTTGATAGTAATAAAAAAATTTTATATGCAAAAGTTGATGGTAAAATAGTAGCACGAGCAATGGTTAGACTTACCAAAGGAACATATCAAAATACAAATGTAATGCAGTCATTATCATTTGTTGATGTCGAAAATGATAATGTAAGCATAAAAGCCGATACAAATGAAATGCTAACAGTATTTTTAGAAAGACCATATATTTCTGGGATTTCAGAAGAGTTATCTTGTAAAGTAAAAAGTATGTTTATAAATTTATTAGAAGATAAGGCAAAGAAGATGGGGGCATTATTAGTTTTAAGTAATGCGTATAAGGAATACAAAAAAGAAAAGTATATATATACAAGATATTATATGTATATATCAAAATCAAAAGCAGGTACACAATATTTGGATAGCTTAGACGGTCAAGCTACTGTTTCAGACGAAGGTCAATATAAATCAAACAACTTTCTGATATGGCTTCAAAGTCGGTCAAGTGAGAGATATAGAAATAAAGGACATAGATGTAGCTTAAAATTTGGAGAAAGGTAGAATATAAAAGTTCTACCTTTTTAATGTTAGGAAACAAAATAAGTAAGTATAGTAAAACTAAGAGAAAGGATATAAATAAAATGGATGGAATACAAAGATTATCCGAAATGATAAAGGGACAAAAAGATAAAGGTTTAATAAAAATTGTTAGTTATTTGATGTTACAAACTGAAATGGATTCTGATTTTTTAAAAGAGGAAAAAGATTTAAAAGAAATGGCAGAATATATAAAAGGTTTAGCAAGAAAAGAAGCTATAAATGGAGTTGCAATGATAGAAGATGAAACCGTATATAGTTGGGCTAAGGAATATTTTAAAAAATCAAATAAGGAATTAGGCATTAAGAAATGTAAAATAGATAAGGGAAAACATGAAGATGTCAGCAAAGCTGAAATAAAAGGTGAGGATGATGAATTTGGTTCGATTTTTGGAGAAACGATAGAAAATAAACAAGAAGAACAGAAAGAGGAAATTGATCAAATTTCATTGTTTGGAGTATAGAAGGTGCTGAAAATGTATATAAGAAAAGAAATAAGAGAATTTTTGAAAAAAATGCCTAAAGAAATGAAATTACCTAAACATTGGAGAAAGTTTGTAAATAAGTATGATATTGAATATAATTTAATAATAAAACATGGAAAAAGCTATGAATGCACCAACTGTGGAAAATACTTTTATACTAAGCAAGTTCCCACAGCAAAAGAATGGGACATATGCCCATTTTGCCATAATAAATATGATATAAAAAGAAGTAATCTAAAAAATTACTTCTTTTTATATGACTTGGCTTTAATTGATAATATAGACAATAGGATTAGTTTAAGATATTTTGAGATTGAAAGAAAGTACAATTATAAAATAAAACGATTTGATGATAATATAGTAGAATATGCTAGAATTGTTCCTGAATTAGGTATAGAATTAGTAAATGATCGATTTTTTAAATATATGGCAACTGAAAGAGTATATCATACTAAAAGAATAGAAAGATGGAGAGTTTATACAGGAAATTATGGTTTGCGTCAATACTATAAATCAATATATTTAGAAAATTTGAATGAAAAGATAAAAGGAACAGTGTATCAGTATGCACCTATACGAGAAGCCATAAATTATCTTATTTTAAATAACAAGAAAATAAATTTTTTAAAAATACTGGAAAAAGCTAAATATCCTAGTTTTGAATTGCTAATGAAAGCTGGACTATATAAATTGGCATTAGATTGCCCTGAAAAGTTTAATACAAAAGGAAATTTTGAGAAGAGATTTGGTGTAAGTAAAGAGTATTTGAATTTTATGAAAAAACATAATATTTCATATGACGAACTAGAAGTATTAAAACTAACTAAAAGACCAAATATGAACAAGATCCAGAAATTGCTGAAAATGTCAAATTTCCATGTATATGACTTAGAAAGGGCAAATGAATATGTTGATTTACTAAGACTAGAAGAATATTCTAAGAAACAGAAGGATTTTTCAACTCACAGTTATTTAGATTATATTAGAAATTTAGAAAAATTAGAGATTCCACTTACTAATAAAATATTATTTCCAGAAAATTTTAAAGAGGCGCATGACGAGAGTGTAAATAAAGTTAAGATAGTAGGAAATAAGTTTTTAAACAAAAAGATTCAAAAGAGATATAAGGAATTACAAAAAAATGAATTTAACAATAATATATTTTTTATACGAGCTGCAAAGAGTTTAGCTGACCTAAAAAGTGAAGCAAAGCAACAAAAAAATTGTGTGTACAAAAATTATAGTGAAGATTATGCTTATGGCGATACAGATATATATTTTCTAAGAGAATTAGAAAGACCAGAAAAGTCAGTAGTAACAGTTGAAGTTTTAGATGGAAAGATAAGACAGAAATATCAAAAGAGAAACACAAGGGTAACTCCAGAACAAAATGAATTTTTGGAAATGTGGGAAAAAACGATAATCAATAAAGTTGCTTAAAGATGAAATAGGGGAAAAATGATTTTTTCTCCTATTTCAATTTTTAATAGACATAAAAAAGTGCATCAAATGGTGTATTTTTCTATGTTTATTGAACTTTTTACAAAATTTTTTTTGAAATTGAAATTTGTAGACATTCAGACTAAAATAGAAAGGCAAGATAAAAAATAAAAAAGAAAGGGGAAATCTATTATGAAGGAAGAAACAAATTTTGTAGATGTTATGCTAATTGTATTGGGAAAGGAGGACTATTATCAATTATTAACAAAGATTGCAGAGGAATGCCATAAGTGGAATGTTAGTTTTAGCACATTTGCAGAAGACATAGTAAACAAATTTTGCTTTATTATATTTATGGTAGGAATGTCAAAAAAAATAGAAATAGAAAAGTATAAATTTAAAGCTGATAATGAGATTTTTGAAATTGATAGCATTTCGTTTGCAAAAAGATTTGAAAAGTATATCAAGAAAATAGAGAATAAAAAGTTTGAAATAGCAAAAAGTATGATATAATCATCTCGACTAATAGTAAGTTGTCGTTGAGATTAAGATTGATAATAATGGAGATATTATTGACAATAACATACTTGTAACAATAGATTGTATGATATAATTATCCACTAGTTATACTAGTGGATAGTTATATTTTAACAATTTTATATAAAAGTGAAAGGAATTGTTATAAAAAAACATCTAATATTATAGTTGAGTTTGCAAACGAAATTAGAAAGGTATTTTACTATGGAGGAATTAGTAAAGAAAGCAAAAATAGGAGATAAAGATGCTTTTTCTACTCTTATTTTACTATTAGAAAAGGATTTATACAAAATTGCAAAAATGAGATTAAAAGATGATGAAGATGTATATGATGCAGTACAAGAAACAATTTTAATCGCTTTTAAATCTATAAAAAAATTAAAACATGTAGAATACTTCAAGACTTGGATAATTAGGATTTTGATAAATCAGAGCAATTACATTTATAGGCAGAGGAATAAGAAAAAGATACTATCTTTTGAAGATACTGAGAAGGATATTTCAAGTGAAATCTCAAATATGGAAAATATAGACACGGTATTAGATTTTAATTTTATGTGTAAAAAACTAAAATATGAAGATAGAATTATCATAATTTTATATTATATGGAGAGATTTACAGATAAAGAAATTGGTGAAATTTTGAATTTGAAAGAAAGAACAGTTACTACAAAAAGAAACCGAGCTAAGCAAAAGATTAAGACTATTTTAAATTGGGAGGATAAGAAAGATGGATGAACTAGATAAAAAGTTATATAATGACTTGAATTTAGAAATAGAAGTTCCTGATAAACTTAAAAAAATTATTAAAGATGAATTACAAAAAGAAAGAAAGAAAGAAGCTCATTATTCATTTTCAAAGATAGCAATAACAGCTTGTGTAAGTTTATTAGTGACTACAGGAATAGTATATGCTGGAACAGTATTGACTAATAATATATGGAAGGAGCCTGAAAAAGTAATAGGTTTTTATTCAGAAGAAAATAAAAATCAAAATACAATTACAGAAAGTGAAAGAGCAAGAGCGATGTCAAAAACGGAGGCAGAATCAAAAGCTAAGGAGTTATTAAAAAAGTTTGGTCATAGTAATGAGACGATAAAGCTAATTGAGCTTGACAGTAATCCAAACAATTATGAATTGATATGGCATATTGAAACTAATAATAAAAGTATTATTGAATTTGAAGCAGAAAAGGGAAAATCTTTTTCTGTATTCTTTGAAAGTGTATTAGCTAAGAATATTGATAACTATAGGACAACTGAAGAAAAAGCAATAAAAACAGCAGAAAAATTATGTGAAAAATATGGCTATTTTCCAAATAAATATTCAGACATAGAGATAAGATCTAATCTAGTATCTCAGAAGGATGCATATATTTGGTATGCTGATTTTAGTAAAAAGTATGATGACATGATTAATCCTTTTGAAAAGATAAAAATTGGATTTATACCTGAAATAAATGAAATATACTATTTTATAGTCAAAGATGAAGAATATGATAATAATTCAATTGAAGTATCTAAAGAGCAAGCTGAAAAGATTGCATTAGATGCAGAACAACAAATTAATACTGGATACAATATCAAAAGCATCTATTCTAATTTAGATATAGCTAAGATGAATGGTGATGCATATGCAAGGAAAGTGGATTATGACCAGTATTATCAAGAAAGACATTCAAAGAACTATTCTTTAAATGATACCATCATTTATCGTACAGATAGTTATATTAGAAAGGTATGGATGGTAACAATAGAATATGATACTTTAAATAAAGATAATACTAATGTTTATGATGAATACTACACATATTATATTGATGTAACAACTGGAGAGATAATTGGTGGAAATCCAATTTATTATATGACAAGATTACAAAGATAATAATAGAAAATCTAAAGATAGTTAAACTAGATATTTGAAAGAGCATTTATTAATAATTTATCGTTATAGATTATAAATGAAAAGGTTAAAATGGTAGTAAGAATGAACAGAAATAAGAAAATAATTATTGGAATTTTGATTGCAGGATTGATGGCTATTTGCGTAATTGTTGCATACAAAATAATTGAAAAGAGTGTTACAGATAGAGAAAATTTAAAATTAAAAGCTGAAAACATTAATTCTAATCCTATTGCAACAGTTAATCAGGAAAAAGATGAGCAAATGTATTCTAAAGTAATAGATAATTTTAAATTAGAATTAGATATTCCAAGTGAGTGGAAATATGAAGAAATGCCAAAAAATGAAGAAAATAATTTTTATAAATATGCTTTAAAATTATATAAAAGTAATGCAAATCAATATGCAATGTTATATTTTTATAATAATCAATTTAACGTTTGTGGTACAGGGAGAACATCAGAAAATATAACTTTAAATAATGGAAAACAAGCAACTATTGGATATTATTATGGAAATAAAAATTGGAGCGATATTTCGTTTCACAATATCAATAAAAATATAGCAGTTATGAATTACAGCTTAACAAATGATGATGCAAATGTAGTGATAGAATTTATAAAAACAATAAATATTACTGAAAATAATTTATAAGTAACTACAAAATTACAATTCTTAGGGCAGATAATAAGTTGAAAATTATCTGTCTTTTGTGTTATAATTAGAAAAATTGTTAAGGGGGTAATTATGTCTTTAATAAAATGTCCAGAATGTGGTAAAGAAATTAGTTCTACTGCTTTAACTTGTCCAAATTGTGGTTATTCTAATAATCCTAATGATGGTAAAAAGATAGAAGAAAAATCAAACTTTATATCAACACTGAAACTAACTTTAGGTTTAATTTCAATAGCAGTATTTATAGTTGTTTCATTTAGGTCTCTAACACTTGGATTAGCTACTACTACATATACTGATGAAATCTATAATGGATTTATGTGTGCAACTTTAATGCTAGTTGGGGGATTGATTTCTATATCAACTAAAAAGTCCAAAAGTGTAACAGGAACAATAGTCATAATGATTTTCTATATTATATCTTTTAGTGTAACAATTGGAACAGGTAAAACTACTTATTCAGACCTTCCATTATGGGGATTATTAGCATTGGCATTTGCCATAGCTAATTTTATAATGATTTTTCTTCAAAAGAAAAATCATATATAAACAATATATTAATTATATGTATGTTAGGAAAAAATGAACAATATTAAAGAAAAATTAAAGGAATTAACAAACAGAAGTGATGACGAGATTACTATCATTGATGAGATTTTAAATAATCATTTTATTGTAGGAAGAAATAACAAAGAAAAGATAGTAGCAGATTTTAAAGAAAAATTAAATTTGACTGATGAAGAAGCAGATAATTTATATAACCAATGTTCTGAAATTGTTGTGAAAGGAATAGTTAAAAGGAAATAAAATATTACAAGTTATAATGAACTAGTATAAATATATGGAATAGATTTGATCTATTCTATTATTTTTAAAATCATATACAAACAACTGTTTACAATATTATAAATAAGTGATATAATTTAGAAAATAATTTTATGGAGGTGTGTTATGCAAGGCAATGAACAACATATTTATGTCTCAATAGACTTAAAAAGTTTCTATGCTTCTGTTGAGTGCCAAGAACGTGGCTTAAATCCTATTACAACGAATTTAGTAGTTGCTGATAGTAGTAGAACAGAAAAAACAATATGTCTTGCTGTTAGTCCATCACTAAAAAAATATGGAATACCTGGCAGGGCTAGATTGTTTGAAGTAGTGCAAAAGGTAAAAGAGGTTAACATAGAAAGAAAGAGAAAAGCACCCAATAATACATTTACAGGTTCAAGCTATGATGATATTGCTATCTCAAAAAATACAGATTTAGAATTATCATATATTGTAGCACCACCACAAATGGCAAAATATATGAAATATAGCACAAAAATATATGATATTTATCTTAAATGGTTTTCAGCAGAAGATATATATATTTATTCAATAGATGAGGTATTTATTGATGTTACACACTATTTAAAGACTTATAATATGAAAGCAAGAGAATTAGTAACGAAAGTAATACAAGATATTTATGATAGTACAGGTATAACGGCAACTGCTGGAATAGGAACAAATTTATATCTATGCAAAGTTGCTATGGATATTGTAGCTAAGCATGTTGAACCTAACAAAAACGGTGTAAGAATAGCTGGTTTAGATGAAATGATGTATAGAAAATTACTATGGAATCATAAACCCATTACTGACTTTTGGCGAGTAGGTAAAGGGTATGCAAAGAAACTTGAAGAACATAGAATATACACAATGGGAGATATAGCAAGAACGTCAATACAAAATGAGGAATTATTATATAGACTATTTGGAATAAATGCAGAGCTGCTAATAGACCATTCTTGGGGTTGGGAACCAGTTACTATAGAGCAAATCAAAGCATATAAGCCAGAAAGTAATAGTATTAGTTCAGGGCAAGTATTACATTGTCCATATAATTATGAACAAACAAAACTAATAGTAAAGGAAATGACAGAGTTATTAACGCTAGAATTGGTTGAAAAGAACTTAGTTACCAATCAAATAGTTTTAACAGTTGGGTACGATATAGAGAACTTAACAGATCCTTTCATTAGTGACATATACAAAGGAGAAATAACAACTGATAGATATGGACGAAAAATACCAAAGCATGCTCATCGGAACAATAAATTTAAATCACAAAACATCATCTACCAAAATTATTATGGAAGCAGTAATGGAGCTGTATCAAAGAATTATGAATAAGCAACTTTTAGCAAGAAGGATAAACATTACAGCTAATAATATTGTTAATGAGGAAATGGCAAAACAAGAAAGAGATTATAAACAAATAGACTTATTCACAAGTTATCAAGAAGAAATAGAAAAAGAGCAAGAAGAATTGACAGAAAAGGAACTGCAAAAAGCAATGATAGATATAAAAAGGAAATATGGTAAAAATGCTATATTAAAAGGAATGAATCTACAAGAAGGTGGAACAACTATAGATAGGAATAAACAGATAGGAGGACATCACGAATAATGAACAATAAATATGATGATATTATAAATTTACCACATCACATTTCAACTAAGCATTCACAAATGAGTTTAGAAGCAAGAGCAGCACAATTTGCACCATTTGCAGCTTTAACAGGATATGATGATGAAGTTAAAGAAACAGCAAGATTAACAAATGAAAGAATAGAATTAGATGAAGAATCTAAAAGCATTTTAGATAATAAAATACAAATGATATTAGAACAATTATCATCAAGACCAACAGTATCATTTACATATTTTATTCCTGATGCTAAAAAAGATGGTGGAAGATATGAAACAATTACAGGAATAATTAAAAGAATAGATGACTATAAAAAAGTAATAGTATTAGAGAATAAAGAAGAAATACCAATAAATGAAATTATAGATATTAACAAAGGTCAATAGAATGTTTACAAAATTTACATAATGTGATATAATAGAGAAGCATTAAAATACATGTTTTATAAGGAAAATTTAGTATGAGTAATGAAATAACAGTAAAATTGAAATGTAGCATAGAAGAACTTAGTGGGTTATTAGAAAGTAAAGGGTTTAAAGTAGTAGATAAATACTTTCTAAATGATACATATTTTATACCAAGAGAATTAAAGATAGAAGATATGACACCTAGAGAAATCCTACGCAAAGCAGTGTTATTAAGAGATATTACAGAATTTATGCCTGAGCGTAAAATAGTAAAATTAACGTTTAAAAGTAAAACAATAGATAACAAAGGGATAATATTAGAACAAAGCAAAAATGAATGCGAACTTACAGATGCGATAGAAGGAAAAAAATTTTTACAAGCAATTGGCTATACTGAATTAATGAATATCCATGAAATTGATATAGAATATGAAAAAGAACAACTAAAAATATCAATAAAAGATATTCAAGGTGGAGATCAATTAATAGAAATAGAAACAGTAGAAGAAAATAGTGAACTTGACACAATAGAAAAAATAAAACAGAAGATTAGCGAATTACAAATTCCGATAGATACCAATGATTATTTTGTAAAAAAGGCAGAAATAGAATTAAGTAAAATATTATAGGATGGTAAGTGAATGAGTGATACTAATTTTAATTTGTTTAAGATATTTTGTGTAGTAGTAGAAACGGAAAATTACACAGAAGCAAGTCGAAAATTATATGTTACAGAATCAACGATTAGTTCTCATATAAAAAATTTAGAAGAAAAATTGAATGTAACATTATTTTATAGAGAAAATGGAAGGCTAACACTAACAAAGGCAGGAGAAGAACTATACAACTCTATACACAACAAAATTGATGAATTAGAATTTGCAGAAAGTGCAATTATTCAAAATTATGATATTTCCAAAGCAAAGATTACAATAGGCTGTCCATCTCATATAGCAACTTTTTATCTATCAAAATGTATAGAAAAAGTAAGAAAAGATTATCCTAATATGAAAGTAGATGTGATAAGTGTAGCTGATTACAATGGACTAATACAATTATTAAAAAAGCACTCTGTCGATTTTGTTATCTTAGATATAATACCAGATGATGAAAAAAGTAAGCTAAAAATAAAGCCGTTAAAAAAAGTTAGTAATGTATTTATTTCTAAAGAACAAATAGAAATAAAAGAACTCAAAGAACTAGAGAAATATAAATATATACTAAACTACGAAAGTTCTATTTCAACAAGACAATTATTTGAAGTATTGCGAAAATATGATGTAAAAATCAAAGCAGATATTCAAGCGGATAGTACAGAAGTTAGAATTAAAGAAGCTAAAAAGGCACAGGGAATAGGATATGTAATGAAAGAAGCAGCAGAAGATGAAATAGCAAATAAAGAGGTTTATGAAGTAAAAATACCAATAGAACTACCAGAAATGAATGTTAATTTAGTATATATGGAAAAATACTTAACTAAAAATGCTGAGATATTTATAAAAAAGTATTTAAAGGACTAAAAGCAAAAATCAAATAAGAAAGTGAAAGAATATTCAATTGAGTATTCTTTTTTTGTTTGAAAAAATCGAATATGTGTTGGAATTTTTCAACTGTACTTATAATGAACAGTAATATATAATTATTGTGTTAAATTTATAGGAAAGAGGTTGAAAAAATTGAAAAAGCAAAAAGTTTGTTGGAAAATCACAACTAAATGTAATCAAAACTGTAAATATTGTTTTGGATTTTCTAATATAAAAGAGCTAACCTATGATGAAAACGAAAAAGTATTAAATAATCTAAAGAAAAATGGAGTAACTAATATAACATGGACTGGTGGAGAAGCTGTACTTTATCCAAGACTAAACGAATTAATTAGAAGCTCGAAATCAAAAGGTATCAGAAACAAGCTAGTAACAAATGGAATATTTTTAGCTGAAAACAATAACGAATATGTAGAAGATATTTTAAATAACCTAGATGAGATAAACTTGTCTATTGATTCAATTGAGAATGATATAAATGTAGAATTGGGAAAAGAAAATAACCACCTAGAAATAATAAAAAAAGTATTGGAAAAAACAAAAGACAAAGATATAAAAATAGGAATTAACACAGTTGTAAGTAAATTAAATATTAATCATTTACAAGAACTAGGAGATTTCTTAAATAAATATAATATAGAAAAATGGAAATTTCTAAAGTTTATGCCCATAAGAGAAAGATCTTTAGAACATGTAGAGCAATTTGAAGTAAGTGAAAATGAATTAGAAGATAAAGTAAAACAGCTAGGAACATTCCAAAACATAAAAGTAGTTCAATATAAGAAACAAGCCGAATTTGAAAAAAGTCCAGTAATACTTCCAAATGCAGACATAATCCTAACACAAAATGGAAAAGATAATTTCTTAGGAAATGCTTTGCAACAAGACAAGATTACATTTGCAAAAGAAAATTCAAAAATTAAGGTATTGGTTGCACATAACAGTGAAAGAATAAGAAATGCTATTGTAAATTCAATAAGTGATTTAGGTTATATAGATGTAGTGGGAGTTACAAGCAATGGAATTGATACATATAATAAAATAGTTGGACTAAGACCAGAGATGGTATTTGCTGAATATAATTTTAGTGATATGCCAGGACTAGAATTAATAAAAAAGACAAAGGAAGAATTGCAAGACAATTTTCCAAGTTTTAATACGATAGGAGAAATACCAGATAATGAGTTAATGGAAGCCATCGATATTACAGGAAATAAAATTAATGCTTGTGTAATGAAACCTTATGATGGAACTGCCAAAGATATTGCAAAAGCATACAAAGAATACAAATATCAATAAAATAAAAAAGAAATAAGTATTTATATTGCTTATTTCTTTTATCTTTTTTGTTTCAAATAATAAGTTGTTATAGTTCTTATAAAAATCTTAGGTGTAATTGAATCTTCATTTTCAAAAAGTTTGAAGATTCCTTTATCTCCAGTCATGTTTCTACAGTTATTAACAGATTTTAAAGCATTTCTCATGGCTGGTCTAATAGATTCATAAGAAATGTTAAATTCTTTGGAGATTAAAGTGAAAATGGAATTAAGGGAATTTAAGAGTTCAGGGGTGTGATAGCATTTGACAATAGCATACTTTAGGTAAACAGAGCCTAAACGCTCATTATAAAGATTTAATTTGTAAAATAAAGCCCTTAAATTTTTTTCACTAGGTTCATAGAAGATAATATTATCTAAGTTATATTGGTTTATTCCATCATAAATTTTGTCATAATCTAATTTGTAAAACAATTTATAAACTTTAGCCATAAAATCAACTTCAACTTTATTGCTATCAA
>CANDRW010000006.1 GCA_947388675.1 uncultured Clostridium sp.
AAAATCTAATGCTGTAATTTCTTCTACATTTTTAAATTCCACTAAACATAAACATTTTTTGTGCCATCTTTCTTTTTGCTTATCTGTTAACTGTAATTTACTATTATTCTCTTCAATCGTTTTTATTATTTCTTCATCAGTCAATTTTACATAGTTTTGAACCTCTACTACAACTGCTTTTGCTGTAATTTTCTTTGTACCTTTCTCCATGAAATATAATATTTCATCTTTAAATACTCTGCTATGTGGTATTTTTCTTCCTGCTGCACCTCTTATTATCATTGTTTTACTACCATCTAAAATTTTATTTAATTCTTTTGATTTATCATCACAATATACTAAATGTACCATAATTTTACCTTATCTTTCTAATTGCTAAAATATAATTTAGCGATTACTTAATATCAAAACTTTCTGTTTTTAAATCACAATAATCTCTACCACTTGTAGCAGTAAATTTTAGAACACAATAATCTGGATCATTCACACCTTGTTTATAAAACAAGGTATCTCCCTTTTCCCAAATCATGTTTTTAGTTTCTTGGTCTATTAGGACTTCCATTTTTCCTTTTAGCATAACACCAACATACTTAATTAGCCCTTTGTGATAAAAATATATACTAGCATTAGAGTTATTTTTATATTGCTTTACTCGCATTGACGAAGTATTAGTAGAAAAGTAAAACTCTTTTAGTCCTATTCTTTTTCTAGGTTTTAGCATGGCTTTTACATTTGGATATTTTTCTTCATCAATAGAACATATAAAACTAACTTTCTGTTTATCAATCAATTTTTCTATTTTCTTTAAATCCATTATACTTGGTCTCACTTTCAATTTACTATTTTTCAGTACAATGGCACTCTGGGTTAGTACAAGTACAATTAGGATTATATCCACTAGCACATTCCTCAGTACAAGTACATTTCCATCTTTTTAAATTAGGAAACAACTTTACACAATGTTCTTTCATCTCTTCATTAGTCATACCTGCTTGTTCTCCATACTTTGAACACATTTCTATATATTCTTCCATAGTAACCTTATCTATAAATTCTCCATTTTCATAGCAATATTTACAATAATCTTGACTAATACTTCCATCTGTATTCGTACCTAATTGTTCCTTTGAAGTTATTGGCATACCACAACTTTGACATATTTTATTCTCCATTTCTTCTTCCTCCATCTAAAAGTATTTTTCAAAAGGATTATATCATAAAAGGCAGATATCCTACAAACTATCTGCCAAATTATTTATTAATATTTTTTTATAAACTTTGAAATCAAAGCTCTACAAGTGTTCATTTGAATACAATCATAAAAATTTTGCGTTACTTCTTTTCCCTGTCCTACTGTTGTAGCATTTTGGGCATCTTCTTCTGTTTCCCAAAGTACAAAATCAGTCCATACTTTATCTTGTAAATAATGTTCCCAAGAAATAAACCCTTTTGCTTTAGAAATAACTTCATCATGTAATTTTTGTGTTAATTCCATAAACTGCTCTTCATTTACATCTTTCTTAAGCTTATATGAAAAAATCCATGCAGTTTTTGCCATATTCTTCTCTCCTTTCTCATCTATATTCCTATTTCACCTTTACACCTAATAAATAAAGTAAATCCATAACTTGAAATTGGTCTATTGTAGCTCCTTTTATATCCTCTATTGTAATAGCAATTCCTTCTATTTTGCTACTAGATAAATCAATATCTCTTAAGCTTGTTTTAAAAAACTTTGCTTGTGTTAAATCTACATTTTCAAAATAAGTATTTTTCATTTTAACTTCTTGAAAATAGCTATTCTTTAATCCTGTATCTTTCAATAATATATTTTCTATGCTTGTCATCGAAAAATTCATATAACTTCCATTGTTTTCTAGAAATGCAACTTGATATAGCCTACTTTCTGCAAAATTACAACCTGAAATTTTACAATCTATGAATTCACATCGAATAAACGTAGTTTCTAAAAACTCTGTGTTAGAAAAATTGCATTTATCAAAAATCACATCTTTAAAAGTACATTTTTCTAATTTCCCCTTTTGCATACAAACATTTTTAAATTTACAATGTTCAAATTCAACTTCATATAAACTGCTATTATCACATTCTTGATTTTCAAAATCATAGTAATCTAATTTTTCATCTTCTTTTAAAATACTAAGGTCTCCCTTTTCTAACTCTTTCATTTGAAGATTTTGTGGTTTTAAAATATTCATCTATTCTCCTTCACAAGTTTTCTTTCCATTGGTCTATAAATTCTTTTAACTCTCTTTTAGTTTCTTCTGGTAACTGATTATATTCTACATTATCAATTGTCCCTTGAAGAGTATATAATTTTTTAGTGAAGTCAATTCCCCCATAATCTACTTACCTTTCTTATCCCCTATAAAAAATATACTTGCAAGGACTAGTAATATAGCGATTAATAATACATCCCACATATCCATAATTGGCTCTAAAATCATTTTAGATAATGCAATATTTATGATAAAACTAACAGGTATGGCTAATAAAAAAGTAATTCCTATTGCCTTCCTTTTTCTAGTTTTTAAGTTCCTGAAAATGCCAAATATACACCACATATATAAAATTGCAATTAGTGACATAACTACTCCTATTGAAAACACAGATTTTTCTTTTACTAAAATACTTAATACATACAAATATGGAATTGTAAAAATACTGAAGCTAATTAGGCTTTTACTAATCCCTCTTTTCCCCCATTTTATAATAGGAATAAATACTAACCATACAAAAGCAATAGAACTTGTTGTAATTCTAGACCAAGTAAATTGATTAGAAATTGCATAGTCACAAATTACACATACTAGTAGCCCTACAAACAATAATGATGAAAATAGAACAGCAACAATTGTATTTTTCTTAATTTCTACTTTTTGATTACTCTTTTCCATATTTTTCTCCCATCTATTTTTTACATCATAACATAAAAGTAAGTAGCTTGCAATTAGCTACTTACTCAATTCTTGGATAAATTTCTCTATATTCTCCTCTAATATCTCTATTTTCCTACTTTCTTCTATATTTTTGCTTACCATTTTAACAAGATATCGTTAAAATATTTCCGTTATTATCAAAAATAGCAAATTCATCTTTCCCATAAAAAATTTTGTGAAGTTCTTTTGCAATTTTTACTTTTTCTTTTAGGTTATGATACATTTCTTCTACATTGTTTACTGTGATAAATAGAGTAAATGTTGGCACAATTTCTCCTGTTTTTAAGGTTGGATATTCTTCAAGCAAATTTGTTTGTTCTTGTAACATAATTGAAATTTTGTCCTTAACTAAAATAGCAAAATTCAAAACTTCTCCTTCTTTTGGAACACTTAACACCTTTTGAAATCCTAACTTTTCTTCATAGAATTGTATTGTTTCTTTTACATTTTTAACCATAATATTAGTTGTAATTGTTTCGTACATTTTTTCTACCTCCATTAGGATTATATGTAAGTAGATTAAAATTGTATTGTAAAAAACGGACATTTTTTTACTGATAGTTTTTTAACATTTTTAATGGAGAAATCCCTGTGTATTTCTTAATTTCTCTAATCAAATGAGACTGATCATAAAATCCACAAAGGTATGCAATTTCTACTAAATCCTTATTTTCTTCTAGCATGAAAGTCAAACATAAATGCAATCTTAATATATTTAATAAAACTTTAGGTGCTACTCCATAATTTGTTTTAAATACCCTATATAAATGTCTTTCATGATAGCCAAACTTCTCTACTATCTCTATAACTCTTTGCTCTTTTGGACTTTTATATAGTTCCTCTACTAGTTCTACAAATTGCATTTCTTTTTGGTTTCTCGTTTTTTCAAGCAAATAGCCTTTCAAGTATTCTATTCTTTCACCTATATCTTTTAAATTTAGTATAGCCTCCAAACTAATCTCTTTTTCTATTTCATTAAAAGGTGTCTTCTAATTCTTCAATATGATATTCTGTATATGCTACATTTTCTTTAAATTCTTTGTCTAGTAAATATGGTATTTGTTTTGGATCATACATATATGGTTTCCTTTCCAATTTATTGTTCTCTTATCACAACATCAACAGTGTCATCAAAACTCTTATTTATCTGTTTTCTCACTTGTTTTGTAATACCAATAATCTTCCTACTTATTTACAGCATTTAATCAAGTAATGTTGTCCCATAAGAATTATCTATAGCACATAACCATTTCCCATCAATCTTTCTATACACATAAGTTGCTCTACGATCCATACTATATTCAGAACTTTCTTTATTTTCTGCATCTAATAAAGTTTGGGATAAGACCAATACTGTATCTCCTGCCTCAACCATTAACATTTTTCCTTGTGTTGGAACTACACTATTATTAAAATAGTCAGCAATTTTTATAAATGCTTCTTTAATAGCCTCTTTACCTTTAACTTCTAGCCCTGGCTTTACTACAAGTACAGCATCCTCTGTATAAAACTCTTTTAAATCATCAAATCTTTCTTCTTTTATCGCTTTATCAGCAGCCGCTATTAACTCTTCTATTTCTTTATTCATACTAAAATCCTTTCATTTTATAAATTACTATTTCATTCTATAATGCCCTGTAATCGGTTCATATTCATTGTATCTTTCTAATATGTCTTCTTCTCTTATCGGTTGCCCTCCATTATGTATTAAATATGGTATCCCATTTTTATTTCTTTTATCTGAAATAATTCCTATATGTGATGTACCAAAGATCACTATATCCCCTGGTTGCCATTCCTCTATTTTAGATAAATCCGTAGTTAATACTAATTGATTTCTTTGAAAATATACTTTCAAATTTGGTACTCTTCTAAAATCTATGTTAGTATCTGGATTTCCTGCAACTCGTGGATATTCCTTTACATTATTTTTTATGTCTTCATCCACCATTTCTTTCAACGAATATCCTGCATTTTTTAATGCTCTCCAAATGACATCTGTACATACTCCCTCATCATCTGGTGGATAGCCCCCCTGCATAATATGCACTTTTATATCTTGGTTTATTCTTTGCTTCAATCTTTGCTCCTTGCAAAATATCTGTATAATCATCTATGCCCTCCTTATCATAATCTGTTTGACTAGTTAATATCTCAATTCCAAAGTCCTCGGCACAATAACTCTTTTTATTTTCATAATAAATTAATATTACACTTAAAGCTGCTAGAATTAATATAAAAATTATAACAATTACTATAAATATCTTTCTTATCATTTTCATATTGAATATTATACTATATCTATTCTTTTAGTTCAATGGTTGAAAAAATCTATTCCTATACTTTAAATATTGCATGCTAAAAAAAGACAGATAGTTATGTACTATCCATCTTTTACCATTCTATTTTATTTTTATGATGCCTATATTAGGTTGTAATATTTGAGTAGCATTATAATTAATCATTATTTAGAAAATTCATTACTAAGTCTATCATTATCTCTTTTTCCTTTGGATTGGATTCTGCTATCAATAATGTTAATGCTGCTAAAGTGTTATTATCAATGGTTTGTTCACCATTTTTATATAAAATATCATAAAAGTTTAAGAAATAGATAAATAAAGTTGCTGCAATTCTTTTATTCCCATCTGTAAATACATGGTTCTTTACTATTAAATATAAAAAATTAGCACTCTTTTCTTCTATGCTTTTGTATATATCTTGTCCACCAAAACTTTGATAAATATTCCCTATAATTGACTCTAATCCTTTTCCTCTTTCAACAGCAAACAATGTACTTTCTTCATTAAATCTAAGCTTATTAATAACTTCTATACATTGATTATATTCAATTTTCCTTTCATCAATATTTCCCTTTATCTTCTTTAATGTTTTGTGATCATAATCATCTAATAAATCTAATGCTTTTGAATATTCTCCAATTACTTTTAATATTTCTTTTGCATCATGATTTTCTAATCTTTCATCCATACGATTTGCTATATCTATTAATTTTATTGTCTTTTCTAAATATTCTAATCTTTTTTGGTTTACAGCATATCCTTTTAACATATAGTCTTTTAAGATCTTCGTAGCCCATTTTCTAAAAGCAATACCTTGTGCTGATTTTACACGATATCCAATAGAAATAATCATATCAAGATTATAATATTGGACTTTATATCTTTTTCCATCTTCGGCAGTATGCTCAAAAAATGAGCATACTGCATTCTCTTCTAACTCCTCGTCTGTGTATACATTTTGAATATGTCTTGTTATTGTTTTTCTGTCTTTATTAAATAACTCTGCCATTTGTTTTTGAGTAAGCCATACTGTTTCATCTTTTAAATTAACCTCCAATTTCACACCTTGATTTTCAAATAAGATAATTTCATTCTTTTTTTCGTCCATACAACCACTTCCTTTTCCATAAAAATTTAGTTAGCTACATCTATTGCTATGTTTAAACTCTGTTCATTTTTCTCAAAACTATTGTTTGCATTATACTGTATAATAATCTATATGTCAATATTTCCTTTTAGGTTTTCTTAAAAATAAGAAACCTAGCCTTGTTGTATAGCAAAAATCTGCGATTTTTCCTATACAATAAAAGAGAGCATCTCTGCTCCCTTATGTTAATTAATTTACTAATAAATATCCTATATATCCTACATACATTAAGAAATAAATTATTCCATTTGCTCTACTCATTTCATTTTTAGGTGGAATGATTGGGAATAACGCTAAAATTAATGCTGCTACTACTAATACTATTAAATCCATGTTATAACTAAAGTTATAGCTAATTGGATTAATAAAAGCAGCCACACCAATAATTAGTAACATATTAAATATGTTAGAACCAATAATATTTCCAATTGCAATATCACTATTACCTTTAATCGCTGCAGTTACACTTGTTACTAATTCTGGAAGACTTGTCCCTACTGCAAGTATCGTTAAACCAATGATTTTCTCACTAACTCCAAAATAGTTAGCAATATTAACAGCATTATTTACAGCTAAATCTCCACCTATTTTTAATCCTACAACACCTAATACAATCCATAAGATATCTTTTAAAATTGGCAATAACTTCTTTTGTGTTTTTACTTCCTCTTGCTTTTCTTGACTGCTTTGTTTCTTTGCCATAAAAATGGTATAGGTAATGAATAGTAAGAATAAAAGAAGTAACAGTACCGCTTCTACTTTATTAATTGTTCCGTCTGTATTGCAAAGAACAATAAAAATTACAGTAAATACCAAGCACATAGGAATTTCATAAAGTCTAGTTTCTTTTTGAAATTTAACTGGTTTTATAATAGTGGAAAGTCCTAATATGAGTAACAAATTACATAAATTGCTTCCAACTACATTTCCAATAGACATATCAGAAAGTCCTTCTAAAGCTGATGTTGTACTAACAAATAGCTCTGGCATGGATGTCCCTATTGAAACAATAGTAAGTCCTATAATGATTTCTGGAATATGAAACTTCTTCGCTATCCTACTTGCTCCATTTACTAACCAATCAGCTCCTAAAACAAGAAGTGCAAATCCTACAATAATAAAAAAGATTGAAACTATCACTTGCTTTCCTCCTCATGTAGCACTAATGCTTTTTTAGGACAAAAATTAGAACATTTACCACATCTAATACATTTCTCATAATCAATTTCTGGTGCTTCAAAGTCTTTTTGTGTTAATGCTCCTACTGGGCAAACCTTCACAGCAGGACATTTATGATTTTGTGGACAATTTTCTACAATGATTTTTAACTTCTTTCCCATATTTCTTTCCTCTCCTCCGTTTCTCTAATTTAAAGCGAGATTAATTATAACATTCCCTTCCTGATTTTACAACTTTAAAATAAAATATATTGATGTTTGATATGCTCTACTAATTTGATTAAATCACTTAGCTGTATAGATACTGTTTTTATGTTCTATTTCTTCATATCTTATATCTAATTCTTTTAAAATATCATAAATATTCATATTATTTCTCCTATCTTTAATCCCTATTATATCTTAAAAGCAAGTGACTATCAATCACCTGCTTCTTTTTTCTTATACAATAATTAATCAAATAACACTTGCCAATTTTCATCTTTTCTTGCTTGAAAGCACATTTCTATCTGCTCTTTCGTGCATTTTTCTTCTGCTAAATTATCTGGCAATTCCTCTAAGCCAAAATATTTTATTTCTGTTGTTTCAATATTTTCTACAAATTCTCCATCAATTCGTTCACACAAAACAAATACCTTCCATATTCCATAAGCATACACTGGTCTATTATGTTTATTTCTATCTTGCACGGCAATTAATTTTACCGTTTCTACATCTAATCCTGTTTCTTCTTTTACTTCTTTTATGGTATTCGATTTTGCAGATTCTAATACATCTACCCAACCACCTGGTAATGACCAAGTTCCATTCATTTCATGAGTTAATAGAATTTTATTATCCTGAAATATAGCAGCTCTTGTATCTAGCTTTGGTGTTTGGTAACCTGTTTCATTGCAAAATAAATCTTTTACTTTTTCCAAACTAATATCACTTTTTTCTCCTATCATTTCTGCTGCTATCTCTCTTAATCTTTCATATCTTTCTATATCATAAACATTTTGTGTATATGCAAGCCCTGCTTGTGCTAAACTCTGTATTTCAATAGCCCATTTCAACCATTTTTCCATCTTATTTTTTCCTCCATTTTTTCTAAATTATAACATAAAAGCAAGTAATTATGAATTAATCACTTGCCTTTATCCAATTGCTTACACTACTTATATATAGCACTAAATAGGAAACTGATATGCAAAAACCTGCCATGACGTCACTTGTATAATGTACTCCTAAATAAATTCTACTAATTCCAATAGAAATAATTAGAATGCTTAAAAATGTAATCAACCCTATTTTCAAATACTGATTCTTCACATACTTATAAATAAGATAAATCAAAAATCCATAAAAAGCCATACTAACCATAGAATGCCCTGATGGAAAACTATAACCTGTTTCATTAACAATTCTATATTCTGTGGGTCTTGGTCTTTGCACAATTTGTTTTAATACAATATTCAAACCTGTTACAATACCTAAATTGGCGATAATAGAAAGTCCTATTCTTCTATTTTTAATACTAATAACTAAAATAATGGTAGTTCCTATTAAAACTAGCGCTCCACCAAAATTAGTAATCAATTTTGCAATTGGTGTAGCAAAATCTGATATGAGAAAGCTAGATATTAACTCATATCCTACAATATCTGCTTGTAATATTTCCTTACTAAACACATCTTCTGCTAGCTTTAAAAATCCAACTAAGCAGACTAATAAGATAAACCACTTTAAATTCTTTTTAATAAACTCTTTCATTTTTCCTCTTCTTCATTATTTATTTCCATATCATATTACAAAAGCAGATAATTTTCAAGAAATTATCTGCCCTATTTTTAAATATATTGATATTTTTTCCTATTCACTATAAAAAATACCACACTAACTATTAAAGCAAAAACTTCCGCAAAAACAACTGCAAGCCAAATACCATTTAAATTCCAAATAAGTGGAAGTATAAATATCATTGCTATTTGGAAAATTAGTGTTCTTAAAAATGAGATAGCTGCTGAAACTACTCCATTATTTAATGCAGTGAAGAATGAAGATGCAAAAATATTAATTCCACTAATTAAATAGGAAATGGAAAATATACGTATTGCATTTGTTGTCATATCTAATAGATTTGCATCATAACTAACAAATATTCCTGCTAGTGGCTTTGCTAGTAGCTCCCCTATTACTGTCATCACAATTGAGGTAATGGTTAAAAGTTTTAGACTTTTTTTCAATAAACTCTTTAGTTCTTTTGTATTTTTTGCTCCATAATGATATCCTACAATTGGTGCTGAGCCTATGGAGTATCCCATATAAGTTCCTGAAAAGATAAAGCTAACATACATAATAATTCCATAAGCTACTACTCCATCTGCCCCAGCATATTTCATTAATTGTAAATTGTATAGCATATTTACTACTGACATGGAAATATTCGTCACCATTTCAGAAGAACCATTGGCACATGCTTGTAAGATTGGCTTTAATTCAAATTTTGTTTTCACTAATTTCAAGGTTTCACTTTTCTTTATAAAGTAAATAAGTGGTACAATTCCTCCTATCAATTGACTAATTCCTGTAGCAACTGCTGCTCCAAAAACTCCCATTTTAAAAACATAGATAAATAGAAAGTCTAAGATCATATTTAGCACACCAGTTATAATAGAAATGATTAGTCCCATTCTTGGCTTTTCTGCTACAATTAAGAAACTTTGGAAACAGTTTTGTAGCATAAAAGGTATTAGTGCAATAATTAAAGTTCTACCATAAGTTACACAAATCTCTACAAGATTTCCTTCCGCTCCTAGTAGTTTTGCTACTGGCTCCATTACAATAAGCCCTATAACTGTAAAAATGAAACCTATAATCGTAACCACATAAAGAAGCATAGAAAAATACCTATTTGCTTTTTCTTTGTTTCCCTCACCTATTGTTTTAGAAACTAGGGCACTTCCACCTGTACCTATCATAAAACCTATTGAACCTAAAATCATAAGAGCTGGCATAATTAAGTTCACTCCTGCAAAGGCATCTGCGCCTACACAGTTTGATACAAATAGTCCGTCTACTACACCATAAATGGAAGTAAATATCATCATAATAATAGTTGGTATAGTAAACTGAATTAATTTTTTATACGTAAAATGTTCCGATAATTGTATGTTCATTATTTCCTCCTAAACCATTCTTCAATATAATCTGCAAGTGGAGAAATCATTTCTTTTATTTCTACACCTAATGTGTTAATACATAAGTGATAATTCTCTTTGTCTCCCCACTCTAAATTTGAAATTATTCTATGATAATTTCTTCTATTTTTATCAATTTGTTTAATCTTATTCTGTAATTCTTTATCAGTCATATCTTTTTCATCTTGTCTTTTTTGTCTACAACGCTCTATCTTAGATTGCATATTAGCATACACAAATAAATTCATAGGTCCATATTCTTTTAAAGTAATATCTGCTCCTCTTCCTACAATAATGCACTCTCCTTTTTCTGCGATTTGTTTTAATACTTTTGCTTCTGCTACCAACACTTCTGTTTGATTACTTTGATAAACTGGATATGTTGCAAATGATTTAGCAAAATGGAAAGCATAAGGATACATTCCTTTTTCTGAAATATTTTTGATATATTCCTCTGACATTCCAGTTTCTTTGGCAATGGCAGTTATAATCTCTGCATCATAGTAACTAAATCCTAATTCATCTGCTAGCCTTTTTCCAATTTCTCTACCGCCACTTCCAAATTCTCTACTGATAGTAATAATTTTGTTCATCTTTTCTCCTCCTTCTCTTTTAAATATAAAAAAGCGAATTAACAATTTCTCAATGCTAAAAGCATTGAGAAATTGTAACATACGCAATAATTATCTTCTACGGAAATATACACAAATTGTTAAAACAATTTGCTGTAATTTCCTAGAATATAAAAAAAGCTCCATTATTTTTTCAAATAACCGAGCGCACTCGACATCTTCCTCGACAGAAGATTGATAGTTCAATCACTGCGTTGCGACGCATCTGTCCTCCGATGACAATGTATAATAATATACGACAACTTTTTTTATTTGTCAAGACTTAATTTTATTTTTTTGCATTTACTTTTTCATAATTGCACTTACTTTGTTAATTAACGAATTTTTCCTTATGAACACTTTACATCCTTCCTTTCTTCATATTCCTTATCAGTTAGAATTCCTCTTCTTCCATAGAGTTTTTTCACTTTTACCTTATCCTTTTGTAAGCCTTCTATTACTTTTCTAAAACTTTTCCCGTTTCCGATTGTACTTTCATATAAAATAGTTAATGGGCATTGATTTAATAAATGTTGTTTTTCAAAAAAGTCTTTTATTTCTTGTGACACATCAATTCCTGCTTGACAAATATGTAACCCTGCAAAGTTATTTGCTTCATAAATTCCCTCTTTATTCAAATAAATAATAGTTGCAGTACGATTAATCGTATATTTTTGAATTTCTTGTGTTGTTAAGTCAAAGTTAATAATCCATTTAGCACGTTTTAAACTTTTCTTTTTATTATTCGTAACTGTCACAATAATATCTTGTTTGTCTTCTAATTGTTTTGCAAACTTTTGATATGCTTTTAAAGAAGTCGTTACAATATTAACTGTCTTAAAATGCTGAGCTAAAAATATGATATTCTCTCTATAGCGATAGTCCTCATTTTTTATAAGCAAATATAAATCTTCTAGCTCTGGCGTTTTTCCTTGTTTTTGTGAAATAAACTCTACAATATCTTTAATTAAATATGGCATCATTTCTGTTCCATCTAAAATATGTGCTGCTTTTTCTACTTTTCTATTACTTTGAAATTCCTGTAAAAATGCTTCATTTCGTCTTAACTCTTCTGATAAAACAATTTGTTGAACATGATACTTTTTCATTAACTTTTTTACTTTTTGTATACATTTTCTCAATTGCCTTTGATTATCTTTTTCTGTATTAGAAATTGGCAAAATAAAGATTAGTCCAGAATAAATCTCTTTTACAGTAATGATATGAAACCATTTTTTGATTTTGACAACAAAATTCAAATAACTACAAGTTAAAAAGTAAATAGCTTGTTGTATCCCTTTATTGGAAGGCTTTTCTGGCACGTCCACTTCATACAATTCCTCATCTATTTCCTTAAATTTTAAATATCCTTGCACACAAAAACACCTCCTTATTTTTACTATTCTATGGAGATGTTTTTTATTTTATGATTATTATTTTATTATCTATAATTACTATTCAATCATTATCATTACTAAATTCCCAACTTACTAGAAACTAACTTCCAAATACTATCAGGTTCCATATCTTTCTCCCAGAAAGCTGCTCCTGCTAAATTGTATTGAGTAATCAAATCTAATTTTGCTTCAATAGATTTTTCATCTTCTATCCACATTTTGTAGGTTGCTCCATTTTGCTTGTATTCTACATAGTTTTGTTTTAAGTTTTCATCCCACTTTTTCTTTGCACTTGCTGGTAATACCTTATCAACTGCTTTCATATTAACCGTATCTCTAGAAGATATCTTGCCATTTCTTTCTACCCAAAGTCTAGTATAAAATGGTATTCCTAATATCAATTTATCTGCCTCAACTCCTTCTTGTCCTAAAAACTTCTTAATATTCGTTTCTACCCAATCTCCACCTGCTGTTGTTCCAGATTTTGTAGAAGATACTCCATATTGGTCATATGCCATGAAAATGATGTAGTCTGCAATTTTGCTAATGGCATTTCTGTTATAGCACATAGACCATGTTTCTCCACCATCTGGTGCTGTAACATCTACAGAAAGTACTGCTCCAATCTCATTTAAGCGAGGTCTTAATTCTGCCAAAAATTGTGAGAAATTATCTTTATCTTCTGCATACATATTTTCAAAGTCAATGTTAATTCCATCTAATTGGTAAGTTGTGACATAGTTTAAAATATTGTTAATTAACTTTTCTCTTAGCTTGTAATCTCTCATGATTTCTGCTGTTGTATCAATACGAGAATTGTTTGAAATACTTGGCCATACTTGATATCCATTTTGCTTTGCCCAAGCTATATACTTTTTGCCTGCGTCACCAACATTTTCTTCTACTGCACCTTTTCCTAATGTTTTTAAAATAAAGAAGGTTGGTGAAACTACATTTACTCCTTTAATGGTAGTCCCGCTTCTATCTGGTGCTGTTACATATTCTGAATAATAATCCCAAACTAAACTAACAGGTCCTTCTACTTTTTTCTTTTCTACCATTGCTTCACGAATGGTATTGATTGGTCCCATACCTTTTGTTTTTACATATCCAAGAACGCCATCTGCAGTTCTTACCCTTGTCCAACCATCTTGTACAGGAAAATCCTCACGATTTGCAATAATGTAACTATCTCCTTTTTTCACTTTTGCAAGTGTTTTGGAAAAATCACTTGGCTTATATTTTACATTACTATTTTTAGAAGCTGTGGCAATGCTGTAATCTCTATCTAAAGAATCTACTGTTACAATATTCATGCTTTCTTGATAATTTACTTTTACATTATAAATGTCTTCCAATGCTGAAAATGGAATATAAAAGTTATTTTCTTTTTTCATGACTGGAGCTTTAATGGTAGTATTACTACTATTCACCTGAATTTGTGTTTTACCTACTGGCAATGCTGCTAATTTATCATAAGAACTTGTAATAATCTGGTCATATTTGTTATCATAGAAAATACTAGAATCAAAGAAGTTCCCTACATCTTTACTTGAAATATAGATAACATCATTTTCAATGATGACATCATTTTTTAAACTTTCTGTCATATTTCTATTATTAATCACTAGATTAGTTCTTTCATATCTTTTTAGACTTACGTGATTAAAAACAAAATATATAACTCCTACAATTGCTGCTATAATTGCAAGTACTATCAAAATTTTTAAACCTGGTTTCCCCTTTTTTTTGCTTCTTTTGGTTCTATCCGTATGTTTTTGCGTATTTTCATTCATTTCATGTTTTGACATATTTTTAATATTCTCCTTCTTCTTTTATGATATTACAACTATATCATAACTTTATTTTTTAGTGAATACCATTTACTAAAAAACTTTTTTCTGTTATAATATTTTTGTCATGTTTTAGTAGTAAATAAGGGAAATAGTAAAATATTAAGATTTTTTATATTTTTTGTGTCAATTATTGTACTTTTCTTAAACAATTGATTTTTAAAAGCATGTTTATGCTTTACTAATCGCTTAAGGAGGTACTTTTTATTATGAGTAAATTATATACAAAATACACAAAGTTAAAAGAAAAAAATCCCAATACTGTTTATCTTTTTAAAGCTGGCATTTTCTATCTAGCACTTGGTGAAGATGCTATTCGTTTATCTGTATCTTTAAAATTAAATCTTGGAAAACTGAATGAAGAAATTGAAAAAGTAGGTTTTCCTGTTTCTTGTCGTGAACGCTATGTACGCCTTTTAGAGGCTCTTGAAATTCCTTTTCAATTTGTAGATGATACCTATGGTGTTATTGAAAATTATTCCGACTATTCCAATAACGAAAAATTAAAGTCCATGATTTCAAAAATTCTTTCACTTGATTTTGACAATTTAACCTTTAAAGAAGCTTTTGAATTTTTGATGAGTACCCAAAAAGAATTATCTGTCATTTACCCAAAAGAAGAAAAAACAAATTAATATTTTTGTAATTTTTGTATAAATTCTACTTTTTTTGGAAAACATAGAATTGAACTAAAGTGAATTTGAAATTCACATAACTGAACAAAAATATTATGGAGGTTGATTTTAAATGGGTATTGAAAAACATTTAATCGTTACAGGAACATCTACTGTTTCTTGGAAAGATGCCGTTGTACAAGCAGTAAATGAAGCAGCTAAAACAATTGATTATTTATCTTCTGTTAAAATTTTAGACCAAAGAGCTAAAATAGACGGTAAAAAATTAGTACAATACTATGTTGACTTGGACTTGTCTTTCGTCATTGATAGAGATAGGGATAATTAGGAAGGAGGTTTTTAAATGAAGCCAATTGAAACCAAACAAGAATATAGTGACTATGTAGACCAAAAATCTCCGAATTCCCCTATTCTTAAAAATTGCTTTAATGCTTTTTGGGTAGGAGGTCTTATCTGTTCTATTGGACAAATTATCATGGATTTTTGTGAGTACCAAGGAATGGACCAAACTTCAGCATCTACCGTTGTTTCTATCATCTTAATTGCCATTTCTGCTATTTTAACTGGACTAAACGTCTTTAATAAAATAGGAAAATTTGCAGGTGCTGGTTCTCTAGTTCCAATTACTGGATTTGCTAACTCTATTGTTTCCCCTGCTATTGAATATAAATCTGAAGGATATGTTATGGGAGTTGGTGGAAAAATGTTTACAGTAGCAGGACCCGTTCTAGTATTTGGTATTTCTGCTTCTGTTATCATTGGTATTATTGCCACATTTTTTCAGGGATAGGAGTGAAATTTTATGAAACGATTAGGAACACAAACTATACAATTCGACAATCCCCCTACTATTGTGTCTACTGCTAGCATAGTTGGTCCTAAAGAGGCACAAGGTCCTCTTGCTAAATATTTTGATCAATGTTTAGATGATGAGTTTTGGGGTGAAAAAACTTGGGAAAAAGCAGAAAGTAAAATTATAAAAGAAACAGTAAATATGGCTGTTACTAAATCTGGTATTGCAGCAACTGAGATTGACTATTGCTTTGCAGGCGATTTGTTAAATCAATGTATTTCTTCTAGCTTTGGTTTACGTGAATTAAATATTCCTTTTTTTGGAGTATTTGGTGCTTGTTCTACTTTTGTAGAAAGTTTATGTTTAGGCAGTGTTTTCGTAGAGTCTGGTGCTGCTACTAATGTGCTATGTGCAACATCTAGTCATTTTTGTAGTGCTGAAAAGCAATTCCGTTTTCCTCTAGAACTTGGAAACCAAAGACCACAATCTGCACAGTGGACTGTTACAGGTTCAGGTGCTGCTGTTGTAAGTGCCAATGGTACAGGACCTTTTATTACTATGATAACACCAGGAAAAATAGTAGATATGGGAATTAAAGATGCTAATAATATGGGCGCTGCTATGGCTCCTGCTGCATTAGATACTTTAATTACACATTTTAGAGATACTGGTCGTAAGCCAAGCTATTATGATGCCATTATTACAGGTGATTTAGGTTATGTTGGAAAAGAAATTGTGACTGAACTTGCTGAAACCAAAGGTTATAACATAAAAAGTAATTACAATGACTGTGGTGTCCTTATTTTTGATAAAGAAAAACAAGATACACACTCTGGTGGAAGTGGTTGTGCCTGCGTTGGTACTACTTTCTCTGGCTATTTTTACAAACAATTACAAGAAAAGAAATTAAACAAAATTCTATTAATTGCAACTGGTGCTTTAATGAATTCTATGAGTTCCCAACAAGGCGAAAGCATTCCTGGTATTGCACATGCAATTAGTATTGAGAATTAATGTCAGTTTAGGGACGTTAGTTTAACTGACATCTTGGTAAATAATGGAAGATTGTCAGCTAGACTAACGTCCCTAAACTGACAAAATGGGAGGATAATGAAATGGAATTTTTTCAGAGTATTGACTGGATAGGCTTATTAAAATGCTTTGTAGTTGGCGGCTTAATCTGCGTCATTGGTCAGATTTTAATTGATAAAACCAAGTTAACTCCTGCTAGGATTTTAGTACTGTTTGTAACTGTTGGTGCAATTTTAGGAGGTCTTGGAATTTATAAATACTTAATTGACTTTGCAGGTGCTGGTGCCACTGTGCCACTTACTGGATTTGGTGCAAACCTTGCTAAAGGTGCTATGCAAGAAGTTCAAAATTCTGGACTTTTAGGTGCTTTCATTGGTGGTGTTAAGGCATCGGCTGGTGGTATTGCTGCTGCAATCTTCTTTGGATATTTAGCTTCATTAATTGCTAAGCCGAAGATTAAGAAACAATAAGAATTTATACAAAAATAAGGACCAAACTAGTCCTTATTTTTTATATTCTCGGAAATTACAACAAATCGTTTTAACGATTTGTGTAGTTGACGTAGAAGATAATTATTAACTATGGATTTAATGCGTTACCAGTAGATGTTGATAATTCATTTGCCATTTGTTGTAAATCATCTATGGTTTTATTTTGTAAATCCTCTATATTATTTTTCATATCTTTTGTTTCATTCAATAGCCCTTTATCTCCCACAAATGATGCAATACTAACACCTGCTAAAATTAGAAGTATAACAATCGTTATAATTAAAGCAACTAGTGTCACGCCTGAATTTTTCTTTATATTTTTCATCAGTTTCCCTCCATCATCTTCCTTTATATTTATCATTTACGTCTTTATTGTAATATTTTTTGATTTGATTTGCAATAGTATTTTGAAAAAAAACTCATGTAAGGCTATTTCCTACATGAGTTTTATAATTTCTTATTTTGCTTTTTTAGCTGTATTTGCAATTTCTGTAAATGCTTTTGCATCTGTTACAGCAATTTCTGCTAACATTTTTCTGTTAATAACTACATTAGCTTTCTTTAACCCATTGATTAATTGGCTGTATGTTAGTCCATTCATTCTTGCAGCTGCATTAATTCTTGCTATCCATAATTTTCTAAAATTACTCTTTTTGTCTTTTCTTCCTGTATAAGCATATTTTCCAGATTTCATAACAGCTTGTTTAGCCATTCTAAATCTGTAATGTTTTGCTCCATAATATCCTTTTGCTCTTTTTAAAACTTTTTTATGTTTTTTACGAGTAATATTTGCTGTTTTTACTCTTGCCATTTTATTTCCTCCTTTTTTACTTTACTAACAGGGACAGAATTTTCCCTCGATTATTTTTCATTTTGAGTTTGCTAATGGGGACATATTTCTCCCCTTGGTATTTCTTTAGGGACGAGATATGTTCCCACAGGGTTCATTCATTTTAGTTACCATATGGTAGCATTTTTTTAATTCCTGCTTCACATGTTTTGTCAGCATAAGCATCTTGTACTTTTCCTCTTGATTTTGCTCTACTTGTTTTATTAGCTAAAAGATGTCTTCTATTTGATTTTGTTCTTTTTACTTTTCCTGTTGCTGTATATGAATATCTCTTTTTAGCAGCTTTATTTGTTTTTAACTTTGGCATAATCTTAATTCCTCCTTTAATTTTGTAATCTATTACTTATCAGCTTTACGAGCTAATATAATAAACATATTCTTACCTTCTAAAAGTGGCTTTTTCTCTGGAACAGAAATATCAGCTAGTTCTTCAATAAACTTATTTAAAACTTGTTCTCCAAGTTTAATATAGTTCATTTCTCTTCCTCTGAATTTTAAAGTAATTCTTACTTTGTTTCCATCTTCTAAGAATTTTCTAGCATTTTTACTTTTGAATTCAAAATCATGTTGTTCAATATTTGGTGTAATTCTAATTTCTTTTAGTTCAAAAGTTTTTTGCTTTTTACGAGCCTCTTTTTCTCTTTTAGATTGTTCAAATTTGTATTTGCCATAATTCATAATTTTACATACTGGCATTTCTGGATTTGGAGCTACCATTACTAAGTCTAACTTTTTCTCATATGCTAAATCCAATGCATCTTGTAAACTCATTGCTCCCTTTTTCTCTCCATTGTCATCAATTACTTGAACTTTGTTTGCTCTAATTTGTTCATTAATTGGCAATTCTTGTTTGATATCAAACACCTCCGTTTATTTTCTAAAGTAAATAAAAATAAAAAATGAATTGATTTTATCAATTCATTGCTCAAAATTCCCCATTTTTATTGTACAAAAATAGAGTAAATTATTAGCCTTTTCCCTTTAGGTGAAGGCGAGCATGAATTGCTACTTTTTTATTTACGTTAATTAGTATACTCTATTTTTTTAGAAAAGTCAACTGTTTTTTCGTGAAATTGTTGACTTTTTACTACTTTTATATTATAATAGCAACGCATATATATGATGATATCTTATTTTAACTAGCCTCTCCCCGGTGGCTCATTTAAAACAAGTTTCATATAAATTATATTTTGAAAAAATGAAATGGAGGATATGATTTACCATGAATAATACAACTTATAGTGTGAAAAAAAGTGAAATTGAAAGTAAATGGTATATAATCGATGCAGCTAACAAGCCATTAGGTAGAGTTGCTACTGAAGCTGCAAAATTATTAAGAGGAAAACATAAACCAACTTATACAACTCATATGGATGTTGGTGATCATGTAATTATTATTAATTGCGCAAATGTAGTTTTAACAGGTAAAAAATTAGATCAAAAAATTTATAGAAGTCATTCAGGATATATTGGTGGAATGAAAGAAACTATTGCAAGAGAATTAATTTCAAAAGATCCTGGAAAAATGATGACACATGCAGTAGAAGGAATGCTTCCTCATACAAGACTTGGAAGACAAATGGCTAAAAAGTTAAGAGTATATGCTGGAGCAGAACATGAAAACATCGCTCAAAAACCTGAAGTATGGGAGGTAAAATAAGATGGCAAAAAAATCTGATAAAATCGTATTTTTAGGAACTGGAAGAAGAAAAAAATCAATCGCTAGAGTTAGACTAGTAGATGGTAAAGGTACTATTACTATTAATGGTAAAGCATTAGAAGAATATTTTGGTACTGATGTATTAAAAGTTATTGTAAAACAACCATTAGTTGCTACAAATACTTTAGACAAATATGATGTTATTTGTACTGTAAATGGTGGTGGACTTTCTGGTCAAGCTGGAGCAGTTCGTCATGGTATTGCAAGAGCATTAAATGAAGCTAATATTGAATATAGACCAGCATTAAAATCTGCAGGATTTTTAACAAGAGATCCTCGTATGAAGGAAAGAAAGAAATATGGTCTTAAGAAAGCTAGAAAAGCACCACAATTCTCTAAGAGATAAGATGTATATCAAAAATCGGAAGTTATAAAACTTCCGATTTTTCATTGTTCAAATTTCTTCTATCAACTCTTGATAGTCTTTCTCTACTAAATCTTCTCCTCGTCTTTGTTTTTTGTTAATCACCCAATCATGTACTGCTCCCTCTGTTTCTTTTACTATAATTTCTACTCCGCTTCTCTTTTGCTATCTCTTGTAATTTATGTACATCTGGATTTAAAATATCATATGTCCCTGTATAAATTACTATATTCTCCAAATTTTCTATAGGTCCATAAATTGGACTTACCAAATAGTTTTTAGTATCTTCTCCCTCTCCTGCATAGGAAATTCCTGCTAGTTTTAAGAGTTCTGCATTTAGCATTTTATCTCTTTCTTGCACTTCTCTTATTTCTGGGTTTTCCATCGTAACATCTAGCCACGGAGAAATCAAGATAGTCTTGCTTGGCTTTGTTAGTTCCTCTTGTCCTATCTTCTGCACTAATGCTAATGCCATTCCTCCACCTGCTGAATCTCCCATGACAATTAAGTTTTCTGATTTTACTTTTTTTACAGTTTGCTTATAAAGTGGCATCATCATTTCAAATACATCTGTATAATTATATTGTGGTGCTAATGGATAATCTGGTACAATAATAGTTGCACCTGTATCTTGTGTTAAATCACTTAAGAAATCCCAATAAGTTGGTGTTAGTTCTGCCACATAAGAGCCACCATGAAGATAAAATACTGCTTTCTTTGTCTTCTTTTTTCCTTTCGGAGTTAATACAAATACATTTCTTTCCTGAAACTTTTCTTCTTTTACATTGCATTTTTCTCTAATGCCTTCTGGCACTTTTGATGTAATATTCCCTTTAAAAAAATATACATATATGAGAACATCTACAATTGCAATAGCAAATAGGATTGTTGCAATAATTGCTACGACTTTTCTTTTTTTATTCATTTCTTCTCATCCTTTACTTTAAAAGTGAAATTTTCTCTTTAGCCTTTCCCTTAAGCTAATTTTTTCTTTTGCTTCTTTCTTCTCCTTTATTTTATCAATTACATCTTCTATTAATAGCGTGTTGATTTTAGGATAAAGTTTTATTTCTTCTTTTTGGTAAATTCCATTTGTAACAACCGTATTAGGAATTCCTTGGTCTGTTAAAAACTGAAAAAAGTTTTTTTCTACATTATTATTTTGCAAAATAGAGCTAATGGTAAACACGATATTATTCCCACAAGAACATGTAGTACATTTAATCTTTTCTACACTTTCTGGAGCAATAATACAAAAAAATTGGTCTACATATGGTTCATATTCTGGTAAAATGTTAACTTTTCCTAAATTGGAAAAAGTAGTTGTTGTGTATTTTTGTATTTCTTTATATATCATTTTTAAAATCAGCTTCTTCATGGTAAGTGGTATCATTCTTACCCAAATGTTATTTCCCATCCTCACAGTATGTGCCATTGTTTTTGCCATTTCTTCTTTTTGCAATTTATTTTTAAAATTGTTCCTTACAAATGCTAAAATCAAGTCAAAATCAGTTAAATCCATCTGATTTCTGTCTGCTACAATAGTCATATAGGAAAAGAAATTTGTCATGGTAGTTGATTCAAAATATTTCTTTAAATTAACTGGAATGCATACCTTAATTGGCTTTTTGCTCTTTTTTTCTTTTTGTTGTTCTTGATAAATGGCATAAATTAATACTGCTGTGAAATATTCTGTTATTGTGACTTTCAAGTTCCTACAAATTTTGATAACTGGCTTTAGACTAATAAAGCCATGTGTAACTCCTACTTGATATGGTAATAGCCTTGCACCTTTTAGCATATATGCTCTACCTGAATTATCTTTTCCATGTAAATGTTTTTCATAATTTTTCAAATAACTATCTTCACTATTTTGCGCATCTATATCGGCGTTTTTAATTGAAAATGGTTCTTGAAAAGTATTTGGATGTTGCAAGTTTAAGTAATTGTATGTAATTACTTTTAAAAATTCTATTGCCGTTCCTCCATCTGTTAAAGCATGGAATACTTCTACATTGATTTTACTTTTAAAGTAACTTACTTTAAATAAATAACCATGATTCATTCTCTTATCCATATAACGACATGGATAAGTGTCTTCTTCAAAGATAACCACATCTTTTTCGTTTTGCTCTAAATAATACCAGAAAAAACCTCTTCTTAAACAAACTTTAAAAGTAGTAAAAATTTGCAAGGTCTTTTCCACAGCTTGTTTCAATATTTCTGGGTTAATTTCTTCTGTTAATACTACTGACATTCTATATATACTACTAAACTTTTTATTACCAACAATCGGAAATAGTTTAGCTGAATTATCTAATCTTCTCCACTTCTCTTGATTTTTCATATATCCCCCTAATTCTTCCTATAGTTTAAAAGGTTCTTCTTCTCCTGTCAAGTAATTTTTCTTATTCTTTATAAAGTATTAAGTATTTTCTACAAAGCAAAAATTCCAGTGATTTCTCACTGGAATCTTTGCTTTTGGGCTCCTATTCTAGGAATGCACTTTGGTCATTTCTTTTGGTATCGGTCAATTTTGAAGTATCTACCATCTCGGTGGATTTTCTCTCCTTTCAAGTGAAGTTCATCTTCCACCATTTGGCAGAACCACTCCTCCTGCGAATACGGAATTCCTCTCGTATCAATCTCCCTAGTATAAGGGTTGTAATAATGAAACTCCTCTTCATACAGTCTCCGCGCTTCTTCCGAAGCTTCCGCTTCCAGTGCCATGTTGCTCAATTCTTCAAACACGCTATGACCTCCTAAAATTTTATCGTTCTACATTATACCACATTTATTCAATAATATCAATTGCATTATCTGTTTTCATGCCTTCTAAGTTATAGTAACTATTAGGAACTTCCCCTACAATTAGCCCTTCTGCCAATAGCACTTGATTAACAATTTGCTCTTCCATAGTTTCAAAAGGTGTCAAAATGATAACATTGCATCTAATTTCTAAGTAGATTTTGTGCAGTGTTTGATTAATTCCTGCTGCTACAAACTCTGATTTTAGTTCTGTATCTAAGTTGCCTGTTACCTCCATTTTGATATTTACATTCGGTCCTCTTCCAGCAAATAGGTTGCTTCCTAGAAAACTGCCTAATCGAATACTAAAACTGTTATTTTCACTCTTTTCCAAAGCTTCTTGCATATGAATAGGAATGTCTGAGATAATTTCATTGACAGTAATTACATTAGTTCCTACCATTTTGATATTGCCATTTTCATCTTTTGTAATAGTTAACAAGTCTTCATACGTATATTTTTTCATAACTTCTGTTGCTTCATTGTTCGATATTTTAGTAGCAATTGATTTTGCCATATTTCTACATTGACCTTCCATAATTGGCTTAATAGATTGGATAACAAAATAGGCAAAAGTAAAACCAATTAAGATGATACAGAGGATTTTTATGAATCTTCTTTTTTCTTTTCCTTTTGGAGAATTTTTCTTTGGTAAAACTCTAGGTATTCTTATCTTATTTCTACTAAAGATTTTTTCATCCATGATATCTAGGAATAAATAACTGCTTGCCTACTGGTATGCTATCCACATCTTCTATTCCATTTACTCTCGCAATATCCTCTACTGTACTTCCAAATCTCTTGGCAATTTTCCACAAACTATCTCCTGGCTTGGTAAAATAGATTACCATACTATATTGACATCTATTTCTATTTTCTTCTGCTTCTTGTATCTCTTCAATAATAGAAATACTACTATCTTTACTACTAATTGCAGTGAAAGTTAAATCTACTTTGATATCAATACTTTCATCAGGCATAATCACAAAATCTTGTAAGCTAATTTCTACAATGGTGTCTACACTCATTTCTGGTTTCATACCATCAAAGTCCATAGAGAAATTAAATGGAATGCTAATTTGCTTTGTTTCTATCCCATTACTCTGTCCAGCACTATAAATGAAATTTAGTTCCACTTCTCCTTCATATAAAATACGACCATTTAACGTATTTTGCTTGTTAATCATTGGATATACTTCTACATCATAAATTTTGCGTGGTCCTATTTCAGGAAGCATCTCTTTTTCACGTATACTACATACTTGTTGTCTACTTTCCTTTTGCCCAATGACTCTGATTCTTTTTTGTGAAAAGTTTAAAGCAGTTGTTGGACTATATAAGTCTTGTATCATTTTAAGTTCTTTGTTTTCATATGCTTCACAATACACTTCAATTTCTGCTTCTACATAGACTGAATGTTCTTCTACATTGTTCGGCTTAACAATTAAATTTTTGATTTCATATTTAACATCACAGGTATGTTCTTCACTAATGTTTGGCAAATCAATAAATCCCATAATTGGAATTTTTCCTTCTGTAATATTAATTCTGTTATCTTCTGTTAAGTATAGAATTTTAGTTTCTAAATCAGCTTTAATTAGTACCTTGTTATAGCTAATCTTTGTATCTTTGTTGACAATCTTTAAATCTGTTTTCATTACTTCTACTAAGTTATCAATTTGATCAATTGTAAAAGTATCTTTGGCATATAGCTTTGTACTTCCTGTTCCAATCAAAGAATTAATTTGAAAGTCTTGATTAAGTAGTTGTACATCTTTTAAGTTCTGAATTTCTTTTACATATTCCACTGTTTCATTAGACGAAACCTTTGCCTCTACTTCTATCATTGCTTTCATGTGAATTTTCCTACCGTTTAATACTTTGCAGTCTAAACTTTTTAATACTAAATTGGTGTCTAAAGACATACTACTTGTTGCCTTTTCGATATCTATCATTTGTGTAAAGTCTAAATTGGTGTTTAACCCCCTCACTGCATTTTCATCTTGTGTATCAGCTAAGTACATAATGTAAGTATTAATACAACCATCTAATCGAATTTTCCCATCTAATATTTCTTTTTTATAAATGCAAATAATTCCACTGTTACTTATGACATTTAGAATGTCTGGCTTACTGTCTGGAACAATGCAGTCCTCTTCAATTAAAATGGTATCTGTTTTTTGGTCAATAATTTGATTTAATACTAAGCTGTCTTTTGCCATTTCTATTGCCATGCTTTCTTTCCCTCCTTCTAGATAATGTTTTATTCATATATATTGACAAGGGGTGAAAAATAGAACTAGCAAACTCTAAAATTTGCTAGTTCTCATATACTATAAATATTTTCTTTAGTAGCCTAAGAATTCTTTTGTAACTGCTCGCTTTTGTTACTTTGTGTGTCTTTTTTCTTTTGTAACGTTTTTCCTTTGTTACTCCAAAATTCTTTTGCTTTTATAAAATTTTCTTTGGTTTCTTTACTTCTGTTACTGGTGGAATTAATGGACTATATCCATTTCCATCAAAAACATCTACTTCTACTGTTCGAGTTAAAATGTCTGTATAACTATAGGTAACATTTCGATCTTCTTCTTCATATTTAATAACAAAAATATTAGGATATGTTTTTTCTATTGTAGCTTCTTTTTCAAAGGTTTTACATCTTCCAAGAGAACCTTTGACAATTATCTTTTGTCCCACCATTTCATTAATGTCTGTTTTTAAATTAGTAATATCGTTTGGGCAAATCATGTCATCACCTACCTATTTAAGATAGGCAAATTATATCATTGGACCTTGACCTTGTCAAAAGCCGTTTGTTCATGTCGAATTTTCGTATTGCTTTGTTCCCAGTGGTTTTACTGATTTATTTTTGTTTTATTACGTTTATATTACATTTTTATTACAAGATTGTAATATTTCCTTTTATATCCATAATATTTTCTTTCTCCCCCTTGCTCCCGTACCACTTACACCTCTTTGTCCTTCTCTTAATTCATTCTCAATATCTTTAATTGTAACAAATTTTTCTTCACTTGTTGTTGCAATTTTTTCAGCTACAATTAATGGGTCAATAAAGTCAATTAAAATTCTAGCTGGTGAAGACGCAAAATTAGCCCCAGCTAGCATAATCCCTTCATAATAGCTTTGGCATGCCCCAGCAAAAATAACTAAATCTTTTTTCATTTCAAACTTTCTAGCTTCTTTTACCGTTCTAATAAAGTATTTTGAATTTCGATAATTATATAGGTCATTAAAATTACTACCTTTTTTAATCATTCCGTCGTGTCCGTGTAATTATTAATATATCAGGCTGGTATCTTTGCAGGAAACTTGCTACATAGAATGGTTGCTTTCTTTCTGGAATATTTTTCACAACAGCATTTAAACCTATCTTTTTATAATATCGATTTGATTTTTCACTATACTTTTTATCACCATCAAGGTGTAGTATCTTTCCTGTATAAACAATCGCTTTTTCTCTAAAAAACTGTTGTGCTTTATTTTTTCTTTCTTGTACATGTTCTTGTATTCTTTTAGCCACATTTTCTTCTAACATTTTGACATGCTCTGCTATTTGTACTTTTTCCATTAATTCTAAATCATCTAAGGTGCTATCAGCTTGTACTCTAACAGTTAGACCTTTTAATATTGCTAATTTACTATCATGTGTTTTGATAATTCGTTCTACTACAAATGCAATATCTTTTCCATAGGAAATTCTTCCTACAATATCTCCTTTTTTTATTCTATTCATATCATAACATCCTCTCGGCTAGCATTCTTTGTTATGATATTCTATGTCGTTTCTTGTAAAAAGGTGTCAAAAAAAGAAAAGAACGATTTAATTTTGTTAAAAAATCATTCTTTTTTTCTACAACAATATAGCTGAATGTCTTTTGTTCCATTGGTTACAGCTACACCGATTATATCATATCAAAAACTTTGTCTTATCCTCCCTAATTTCTGCTATTTCTCTTTTCATTTCCTCTTGTTCTTGCTTTGTATAGTATTGAAGTAATAATGTTGGATTGTATTCTAATAAATGTTCTTTTACATAGATATAGCAACATCTTACTAAATCTAAATAAAATTCTTTGTTCTTTAAACTATCCATCTTTTCTACTTTTTTAAATCTCTTAAAGCGTGACTGAAAAACACTGCAAATAGATTTCAAATAAGTTTGATTTCCCATATATTCTACTTCTATACATAATTTCATAATACCTAACATTTTATCTAAAACTTCTAAAATATATCCTTCTTGTTCATCATCTGCACAAGAAATTATTTCAAATAGATTCTCTCCAATTTGTTCCTTCAATTCCTCTTCATCAGCTTTACCCATTGCATAAAACATCTTTTTCGTATCTTCATTATAGTTTTTTACCTGTGTTATAATTTCATTTCCTTTATATTCTCCAAAATCATGAAAAAGTGATTTAAGAACTAGTTTATAGATATCTATTGTTTCACCTAGTTCTTGATTTAAATATTGTGAAAATATAATAGAGGTTACTGCAATGGTGTATTGATGCATTAACACGTTTTCTGGTAAAACAGTAGTTAAGCTAGAATAGCGATAGACATCTCTTAAGTCAAGCCCTATTTGAAGTAATTTTCCATATGTAGTATTATCCAATTCTTTTGTTTGTATGCTTTGAAGAATTTGTGTTTTTTCTTGATAAAATAAATCACTTTCTTCTATTTTTATTTCTAATACCTTTTGAGTTTGCTCTATTAAATAACTTTGCGCCTCGCTATTTCCTCTTCTAACCATCTTCTCTAAAATGGCTAACTCGGATACTTTTTCGCAGAATAGTAATAACTCTTTATATGGATTATTGTCTAGAATTTGATAATTATATTTTAACTTTGCTAATATTCTATTTTTAAATTCAAATTTCTCTATAATCAATTCATCAACTACTTTATGATAAAAATCAAGTTGTGATTTATCTGTAATTTCTAAAGCCAAATTTCCTGTCTCGCTATAGATAATCTGTTTTAATAAATAATTGGTTAAAGTATCTATAGCTATTTGGTCTTTTTCATTTCTATCTTCTAGGATTTTAACATACAAATAAACTGCAAGCATTGATTTATCAATAATGGTATATTTCTCATTGATGGTTTGCAAAATCTTTGAGTTATAACTATCTATACTACTTAGATAAATTTTAAATAAGTCATCTAATATGATTTCTTCCATATTTTATCCCTTTCTATATTTTAGTTAACTTCTCATTTAATTTCTGATAAATTGGTTTCATTTGTTTTTCATTTGTAATCTCTACTGCTTTATCAATGTCTATCCACTTAACTCCGCTATTTTCATCAGGTTTTATCTTTACTATGTCATTTTCATCTGCTTCTAATAAAAAGGTGCAATTTAAATGTAAATGCGTTGGTACATATTTTCCCCTTTTTATATGACTATCTACAGAAGCTATCTCTAAAGAATAAATCCCATTACTTAATACTTTAACATTTTCTATTCCAGTTTCCTCTTGTGCTTCTTTCAAAGCTACTTTTAATAAGTCACTATCCCCATCACAATGTCCTCCAGTCCAAGCCCAATTTTGATAAATATTGTGATATGCCATTAATACTTTTGTTCTTTCCTTATTAACTATCCAATTAGAAGCTGTAAAATGACAAACTTTATTTTCCCTTGTTAAAACATCTTTATAAGTATCTATTAAACTAAGCATTATCTCTTTATCTGCTCTTTCTTGCTCATTATATGGCTCAAAGCCTTCAATTTGTTCTCTTAAATTCATTTGTCTTTTCTCCTTTTTCTATTATCTTATCACAAATAATTGAAAAAGCAAGAGCCATTCACTCTTACTTTTACATTAATTGATAATAGCTTTTTTTAAAGTTTGACTTGTACTTATTTTCGCAGTTTTGAAAGGTACCAAGTTGACTTTCTTCTTCGAACTTTCTGGCTACCTTGGGCATTTGAAAAACAAGAAAATAAGTACAAGTCAAGCATATTAGTTGTCAAAGCATTATCCAGTAGTTTAAGCTATATATTTTTAATATTTTTCTTTTTGAAAGTAATATAAGTTGGTACTAACATAGCAACCATATAAATGACAATAATTGCAATGGAAAATCCTATGGTTAAACCTTGAAACTCTGGTAACCCTCCAAAGAAATACTGTGTTAAATCCCAATTTGGCGTTACAAAGAATTTGATCCACCAAAGATTAAAGGCTTGCGCAAAAGCATTTACTAGTGATGACCCCATTGAGCCTAATAATGTAATTGCTATCGCTAGAGCAGAATTAGCAAATATCGTACTTAGTGAAAATGCCAAAGTTACAAGTAATACATAAATTGGTAGTTTTCCTAAGGTTTGCATAGCCAAATATTTGACAATACTCACTTCTTGTAATTGATTAGTCGTATGGTCATATACAATGGCTGGCTCTCCAAAGCTATCAAATCCTTGAATCATTCCTCCTACTACAAATTGCATTAACATCACTGATAGAATAACTATCATAAGCATAATGATACAAGTAATAAATTTTGCAGTTAAAATAGTTCTTCTTTTATATGGTTTAATTAATAATAGTTTGACAGTTCCTTTGTTAAATTCCTCACTAACAATAGTTCCTGCAATCATCACTGCCATAATGATAATAAATATTTCATATTCTGAAAATACGTTTAATAATATCGATTTTGCTGTTGAACCATCTCCTATTTTCGTACCATGTTCAATATCATATTGGCAAATTGCTGCTCGTTCTAAGTTTTTATAATAACTTTGTTTATTTTCGTATTGTTCTTTTTCACTTAGTTGTGGCTGATTAGAATTTTCATAACTTCTAATGTCACTCTTACTCATTTGATACATAGATAGGCATTGGTTATAGTAATCATATCCATAACAAATATCCTTTTCTAATCTCCAATTAATAACTTGCTTTGTATCTTCTAATTCTGCAATTTGATATTCTAATTCTTTTATTTGTTCTTGACTAGTTGCCGTCTGTTTTAATTTTGTTTGTTCTTCTAAGCTTGCTTCTACATTTTTAAGCTTTTCCCTTGTGAAATACTTCCAATCTCCCAACCCTAACTTTGCTACAAAATCTTCATATTTCGCTTTTACTTGCTCTAGTTCTGCTTGGCTAGCTCCCATATATTCGCAACGTACCAATTGGTCTATTAATTCATAACCTTGTTCATTAATAATCTTCGCTTGCCATGTTCCTGAATCTCCATATTTTTGAATTAATTTGTTCATTCGTAATTGTGTTTCATAACTTAAATACATTTCTTTATCAGGTGTTGTTTTTAAATCAATTCCTTTTAATTGTTCTTCATAAAATTTAATTTCTTGACTAACATCATAAGAATAACCATCATTTGACATTTGATAAATAAAATTAGCTACTATGATAAATACTAATGTAATTAATAAAGTAATGTAAATACTTTTCTTTTTGCTAATTTTTGTTAACTCATTTCTAATTAAATTAATCAATTGTATTACCTCCTGTCTTTTTTAAGAAGGCATCTTCTAATGACATCTGCTCTTCATAAATTCCATAAATTTTCACTTCATTTTTCACTAATTCTTTTACCGCTTCTGGAACCTGCTCTTTTTTAATATCCACAATTGCTTCTGTTTTTTGTTTAATCTCTGTAGAATAGCTTAATACTTCTTTTAATTTTTCGCTATTGTCCACTATAAAATGATAATGAATTTGTGCAGTTTCTTTTACTTTTTGCATATCTGTTGTTTCAATAACATTACCATTTTGAATAATACACACTTTATTACAAAGTGTTTCAATTTCAGCTAAGTTATGACTAGAAATGAAGATTGCCATATTTTCTTTTTGTGCTAATTCACGAAGTAAATCTCTCATTTCTTTAATACCTTCTGGATCTAGTCCATTTGTTGGTTCATCTAAGATAAGAAGTTTTGGTTTGTGTAAAATAGCTTGTGCTACTCCTAATCTTTGTCTCATTCCTAAAGAATATTTAGACACCTTATCATTAATTCGATTATCTAATCTAACTAATTTCACAACTTCCATTATTCTTGTTCTATCTACTTCTGGATACATATTGGCCACTAATTTTAAGTTTTCAAATCCAGTTAAGTACATATATAAATCTGGATTTTCAATAATGGCTCCTACTTTTTCAATTGCTTTGGTAAATTGTTTTTCAATATCATAACCATTAATGCTAACTACTCCACTAGTAATAGATTGCAAACCTAAAATTAATTTAATTGTGGTTGTTTTTCCTGCTCCATTTGGTCCAATAAAACCTAAGATGTCACCTTGATATAGTTCTAGGGATACTCCTTTTAAAATTTCTTTTTTGCCAAACTTTTTGTGTAAGTCTTGGCATTTTAATACTAACTCTCCCATTTTCCTAGTATATGTTAGCTTTTTAAGCTAACATTCCCCCTTTCTTATTAAATTCTAATCTTAAAAAGCTTACATAGTCTGGATGGACGAAAATACTTTTCGTCCCATCCTCTTTTCCTATTTTTGACTTTTCTTATTCTAACATTAAAATCTTAAGAAAAAAGCTGCTATTTTCTTAAGATTTTATAAATTCCCCTATTGGTTCTTTTCTATCTTTGATAAATAAAAATGTAAAAAGTATCATCTATACATTCCCACTCTTGCCCTGACTCTTCTAAAATCTGTGTTCCTTCTTCTGTTGCATTTTCATATTCTAATCTTCTATTTGTATAAAAATAAATAACACCTTTTGCTGACCACCAACATTTTGTCGCATTACAAACTGTAACATTTGGATGATTTGGTAAATACAAATTTTCTTTATGCTTAAAAGTAAGAACACGAGCAATTTTTCTAACTTCTATCCCTGTTGCTTCTTCATACTCTTGAATATGTTTTCCTATCCTCTGGCATTCTTGCGCTTCTACTTCATTCATTTGTTTGCATTGCCCAATAATCGTAATATATTGATATAAATTACATCCTCCATAGATTGTAATTAAGCCTATTGCTAAAATGGTTACAATGTTTTTCTTGTGAAAAATATCAGTTGTCACATATAAGTATAGCCATAAAATTCCCATTAAGGCTCCTAAACTAAATCTCATTCTAGGAGTTGGAAAGGAACTTGTAGAAAGTACAGAACTTGCAAAACTACTTGCTATTACAAATGCAATTAATAAAAACCATAAACTAATTTCTCTTGCACTTTGCTTTTTATACTTTTCTATTGTAGCAATTACTGCTAATATTACAGTAATGCTTAAAAAAATTAATAACCAATTTTTCGGAAAAATACCGCAAGTATTAATTAGGGTAGTTTTAATATTGGCTAAAATATATATAATATTTTTGAAAACATCATTACTTAATCTATTTTGTGCTGTATGAAAATAATTTGTTAATATTTTAATGCTAATTAAATCTACTGCACCTGCTATGACAACAAAAACACCACTCAAGAAAACATCTCTTAAAATATATATCACTTTATTCCTATTTTTCAAAATGGAAAAGAAAAATACTAAAGCAAGAAAAAATCCAATCGTCCCTTGATATGCTAACATTCCTATTATAACATTTATAGCACTTTTTACGAGATAATATTTTTCCCTTTCTACTAAAATCTTAGCACTAACTGTATATAGCAATACACTTAAGGCCATAACGATACATTCTAAGAAATAGAAATTTTCTAAATACATAAAATTAAAAATAGTAAAATAACAAATTATGATAATTAGCAGTTTTGTCCATTGGCTTTTAGCTTCTCTAAAATGTAATATCACATTTTTTAATATTATCACTACTATACAGGAAAAAACTATTGCTAAAAATAAACTTCCAATTACATATATCATAATAGGAATATTAAGCTTTGACATAATTAAGTTAAGTACACCTGTTAAAATTCTTCCATCTGTAAAAGAATTGGTAATAGAAAAATTTTCTAATCCTTGCTCCATGATATTATAAGTATCTGACATATAATGTCCTTGTAAAAATGGAAAGAAAATAAGGCAAGTAAATAGTATTAAAATGAAACATATTAAGACGTCTTTTTTGTATTGTGCTAGTTTTGGCTTTTGTTCCATATTTTTGTTTTATCCTTTCTATATTGCATTTTGTATTAGTATATCATACTTATCTTCATTTTTCTTAAAATTTCAATAAATAGATTAATTTTTCAAATTTTGCTTGTGTTTCCTAGAATAGTATGCTACAATAAGTTTGACTTTGAAAAAGGTTTAAATGAATTTAATTATTTTATCGACTATTTCCCTTCTTGATTATGATATTAAAAAGGTTCAATGGGTCAAAAATATTAAATGTCAAAAATTAAGAAGGAGGTAACTTCCAAATGGCAGACAAAACTTTAGTATGTAAAGATTGTGGAGCTGAATTCGTTTTCACAGAAGGTGAACAACAATTCTACGCTGAAAAAGGTTTTACAAATGAACCTCAAAGATGCCCAGAATGCAGAAAAGCTAGAAAAGCTCAAAGAAGAAATTTCAATAACGAAAATAACTAATAAAACTAAAAACCTGTTACTTTTTTTAAGTAGCAGGTTTCTTTATCTTTACATTGCCTCTTTATCATTATGGCTATATTTTAGTTTTGTTGCCATTCCTCCCCTTATATGTCTCTCCGCCTTATTTTCGTCTAATATTTCTCTTACTTCGTGTGCTAATATTGGATTTATCTTAAGTAGTCTTTCACTAACATCTTTGTGTACGGTGCTTTTACTTACTCCAAATTTTCTAGCTGCTCCCCTAACAGTATCTTTACTATCTATAATATAGTGTGCTAAATTAATTGCTCTCTCTTCAATTGAACTATTCTTTTCCAAATGAAAAACCCCCTTAAAATACGCTGTTTTGTACATTGTATTCTAAGAGAGGTTGTATTAGAACTTGATTAGCTTTTATTCATTACTGCTGTTTTTTACTATGTCTTGTTAGTTTTTCTAACTATTATACTGTTTCTTCCTCTTTTTCAAGTCTCGTGACCATTTTAATATTTTTTCTATATCTGTTTCAATTTCAGTTAATTCTGGTAAAGCAACAGAACTTTCTGTTGGACTAGAATGTTCTTGGAAAGAATATTTAGTCATCATAGAATCAAGGAAATCTATATCAGAATCTTTTATTGCTTTTAGATACCTTATTTTCCTACTTGCAACTTCACAACTATATCTAGAAACTACTCCACTTAACAATTCAGTTTCAATTCCCTTTTCTACAATCTTACGTATAGCACTGCATATTCCTTTTAGTTGGAGGTCATAATTTTCATATTCTCCAGCTTTAAAAGCTTCTTTCAATAGTGGTATGCTTTGATCCTTGATTTGATTTAAACTTTGATCTAATTTTGTACCTCCTAATTTCGATTCTCTCATAGGTTCTCCAAGTGGATTACGTCTTAGCTCAATATAATTAAGATTATCAACATTTTTATTTAGTAAATCCGCAAATGCCAATCTATGAGTAAATACAATAACTTGTCTTTCTGTTGATAAACTAATAAGCCTTTTAGCTACATTTTCTTCAAATTTATGATCTAGCGAAGTAATAGGATCATCAAAAACAAATACTTGATTTTGTCCCCACGATGATAAATCTGCTAAAAAAGCAGCAATAGATACCACTCTGTATTCTCCTTCGCTTAGTATTTCTTCTACCTTTTTGTTTTCAACTGCCCCCCTTAGTCTTATTTGATGATATACTCTCCCTTTCTTTCCATTTGCTACTAACTCAACTTTGATAGTATTTGTCGGATTAATAGCTTTTAATTCTTCTTTGAATTTTTCAATATATGCATCTGTAATAATTACTTGTGATAATAGTTTCTTAGTTGTGGTAATACTATTAGTTTTGCATTTTGACTTAGCATTTTCTAACTTTAATAGTTCCTTTTTTATATTTAGATTCTCTTTATTATCAACTATCCAACATTTTGCTTGTAAATCTTTTTGTCTTTTTAGTTGTCCTTCATAATCTTTAAGAAATTTTTCTATAGAATTTACTCTATTCTCTAATACCTTAATAACTTCTTCAAACTTTGATTTAATTTCTGATATATTATAAATAGTGGGCATTTTCTCTATACTGAATTTTTCATTTTCATATATCCATTTTGCACGATTATACAACTTTTTAAAGAAATCTAAAACTTCAGTTCGTATTTCTTCTTGTAATGCATTGGCTATTAACTTTTGTTCTATGCTTTCTAAATTCAATCTAATTTCAATCAAATCTTCTACTTCTTTAAATTCTCCTTTGCACTGCTCTACAATTTCTTCATATTCTTGTGAAATTTTTGAATTATCAAATTCTTCAAAAGATTTTAAGTCCATAACCGCCTTGTCTGATAATTCCTGGTGGCATAATACACATTTGTTATTTGTTGTACTATTTGGAAACACTTTATCTTCATTAGCTATTTTGGCATATTCTTTTGCTGAATTCCACATATTCTTCCATTCTTCGCTTCCGAATCCCTGTATTGAAAATATTTTTTGTCTTTCTTCTATATATTTATCAAATTCTTCTTTCTTTTCCTCTTTTTTCTTTTTGAGATATAAATATCTGTTTACATTGCTATCACCTATGGTTACTGTTATCTCTTCTAGTTCTTTTTCAAGTTTTTCCAAAAAGTCAATTTGAACTTTTAATGTTTGCATTGTCTTTTGAGGATTATCATCTGCTAAGTTTTTATTAATACTTTCTAATTCTTGTAATTCTTTATCATTAACATTTGTTTCTATGCTAAATTTATCAATTTGTTTAATATCTTTGAGTCCTAAATATTCTTCAATAATCTTTGTATCTTTAAGTTCTTCATTTATATCAACTATTTTTCCTGTTTTGATTTCAATATCTTTAGAAATTTCAATACTAAGTGCTTCCAGTATTAATGCCATTACTGTGAAGATAGATAGTAATTTGGGTTCATATATTATTTCATTAGCTTCTTCTACAAAACATTTAGCTATTTGTGAGTCATATATCTTTATTGGACATACACGGACGCTCGACATATTCCAATTAACTTCTTTTATTATTCCATCTTCTTCAAATTTCAATGTCGCTTTTGGAATACCTTGTTCTGATTTATATATGTTACTATGAATTTTTATGTCTCCTTTGGGATTTTCAGCTTTCTTTAATATTCTTGCATATGAAGATTTGCCACAGCCATTTTCTCCATATATTATATTTAGTCCATTTTCAAGTACTAGTGGCTTGATAGGTTCTAACGCACTTACTCCTTTAACATTAGATATTTCTTTTAGTATAGTCTGTATCTTTTTACTGTCATTCGAGTTAATGTCATTAGGAATTTCTAAATTTGGTACTAAGTTATTATCCATAATCTCACATTTCTTATAGAGAAGTTTAAGTGCCCTATCTTTTGAATCCTCAGAATTTCTTCCTTTCCATATATTAACAAATAAATCTTTTTGCCAATCATCTACTTCATTGAACCAAGATTTAACAATATTTATAGCTTGTTCCTTCATTATTCAAACTCCTTCTTTTATTTCCTTTTTGATTTTATTTTAACACATAATTTCAATAAAATAAAGTGTCTCAGATATATTATCGAACTTTGTTGCTTTTACATGTTTTTCATTAACTTTCGACATTTAATGTCATTTTTTGTCGAAAGTCTCTGTGTTTTTTTCTTCGTCTTTTATTTCCTATTTTTTTCCAACTTTTCTAAACTTTTCTGCTTTATTTACTGCATATTTTATCAATTTTATTCCACAATAATAGAAAGAAATTATACCGCATTTATCTGTCAACCTTAACTAATATATTTCTGTGAACTTTATTAAATAAATGCTATATATAAGTTATTAATAAAAAGTGGAGGGAAAAATATGGCACTTGATTATACCATTATTGGAGAAAGATTAAAGAAAGCAAGAACTGATAAGAAAATGACACAAGAAAGATTAGCAGAAAAGTTAGATGTTTCTATTGCATTTTTAAGTAGAATTGAAAGAGGAAATTCTCATATTAACCTAAAAAGATTAAGCCAAATTTGTGAAATCTTAGGTGTTTCAGAAGGTTACATTTTAAATGGTACATCTAGTAATTCAGAAAATTATCTAACTTCTGAATTCAATGACATTTTAAATAATGTTTCTCCTGAAAAGCAAAAATTAATCTATAAAATGGCCAAAGTTATTTCTGAAGAAGAATAATTTTGTTTAAAATAGTTCATACTAAGGTAAGAAAGATACTTTCTTACCTTTTTTAGTTTTAGTAACAGGGTTAAGATACTTTCATAAACTATATAAAATGAACTAACAAAATCTCCAAATGCAAAGTCATAATTAAATTGTATAGAACTTTTTATCTCTTCACGCTAAAAATTCCTACAAACCAAAAAAAAATGTTGCTAATTGTCAAAAATTATGTTATGATGTGTAAGATATGAATTAAGCGTTTAGTCGCCAATCTTTCATGTCAAATGATTATAAAATAAAAAGGAGGCTTTTTTTATGGACTTTAAACAATGGGACAGTTTTAATAAACAAGGCGAGTGGACAAAAGAAATTGATGTAAGAAGCTTTATTCAAGCTAACTATACACCATATGAAGGTGATAGCAGTTTCTTAAGTAAACCAACTGAGAAAACAACAAAATTATGGGATAAGGTTTTAGACCTATATAAAAAAGAAAGAGAAAATGGTGACGTATTAGATGTAGATACTAAAACTCCATCAGGAGTAAATCGTTATGCTGCCGGATATGTAGATAAAGATTTAGAAGAAATCGTTGGCTTTCAAACTGACGCACCACTTAAAAGAGCAATTATGCCAAATGGTGGTATTCGTATCGTTGAAAAATCTTGTGAAAGCTATGGATATAAAGTAGATGATGATATAGCATATATTTATCATAATTTAAGAAGAACACACAATGATGGTGTATTTGCAGTTTATACACCTGAAATTAGAGCAGCTAGAAGCTCTCACTTAATTACTGGTCTTCCAGATGGTTATGGACGTGGAAGAATCATTGGTGATTACAGAAGAGTTGCCCTATATGGTGTTGATGCTTTAATCGCAAATAAAAAAGAAGAATTAGACCTTTTAGATAGAGATGAAATGACAGAAGATTTAATCCGTCAAAGAGAAGAAGTTTATGATCAAATTTTAGCTTTAAATGATTTAAAAGCTATGGCTCAAACTTATGGATTTGATATCTCTGAACCAGCAAATACTGCTAAAGAAGCTATTCAATGGCTATACTTTGGATATTTAGGTGCCATTAAAGACCAAAATGGTGCTGCTATGAGTTTAGGTAGAACTTCTACTTTCTTAGATATCTATATTGAAAGAGATATTAAAAATGGAAGTTTAACAGAAGAAGCTGCTCAAGAATTAATCGACCAATTTGTTATGAAATTAAGAATGGTTCGTTTCTTAAGAGCTCCTGAATATAATGCCCTATTTAGCGGTGACCCAGTGTGGGTAACAGAAAGCATTGGTGGTATGGGAGTTGATGGAAGAACTTTAGTTACTAAAAATAGTTTCCGTATGCTTCATACTTTAGTAAACTTAGGACCAGCTCCAGAACCAAACTTAACAGTATTATGGTCTACTCACCTACCAGAAGGATTCAAAAAATTCTGTAGTGATATCTCTATTAAAACATCTTCTATCCAATATGAAAATGATGATTTAATGAGAGTAACTTTAGGTGATGATTATGGTATTGCATGCTGTGTTTCTGCTATGAAAATTGGTAAACAAATGCAATTCTTTGGAGCAAGAGCAAACCTTGCAAAAGCTCTACTTTACGCTATTAATGGTGGTAGAGATGAAAAGAGTGGAAAACAAATTACACCTAAATTTGCACCAATCACTTCTGAATATCTAGATTATGATGAAGTAATGGAAAAATTTGACCATATGATGGAATATTTAGCAAAAACTTATGTAAAAGCTTTAAATATGATTCACTATATGCATGACAAATATTCTTATGAAGCATTAGAAATGGCTTTACATGATAAAGAAAGAGATATTTTAAGAACTATGGCTTGTGGTATCGCAGGATTCTCAGTTGCAGTAGATTCTTTATCTGCTATCAAATATGCTAAAGTTAAAGTTATCCGTGATGAAACAGGATTAGCTGTTGATTATCAAGTAGAAGGTGACTTCCCTAAATATGGAAATGATGATGACAGAGTTGATGATATGGCAGTTGAATTAACAAAAACATTTATGAAAAAAGTAGAAAAACATGCAACTTACAAGAATTCAAGAGCTACTATGTCTATCTTAACAATCACATCTAACGTAGTATATGGTAAAAATACAGGTTCTACACCAGATGGTAGAAAAGATGGTGAACCATTCGGACCTGGTGCTAACCCACTACACGGAAGAGATACCAATGGTGCTTTAGCAGTTATGAACACAATCGCTAAATTACCTTATGAATATTCAGAAGATGGTATTTCTTATACTTTCTCTATCACACCAGGAACACTTGGAAAAGATGAAGAAACAAGAACAAACAATTTAACAAGTATGTTAGACGGTTTCTTTGCACAAACTGGACATCACATTAATGTTAACGTATTTGACAGAAGCTTACTAGAAGACGCTATGGAACATCCTGAAAAATATCCACAATTAACTATTCGTGTATCTGGTTATGCTGTTAACTTTACAAAATTAACAAGAGAGCAACAGTTGGATGTTATTAATAGAACAATTCATGAAAAAATATAAATTTGAAAGATAATTGGTTTTGGCGTCGTTAGATTTCAATTAAAATTAAGTCAACGTGCAAAAAGCACGCCTCCTTGATTTTAATTTTATCTGCCTAGCCAAAACACAATTCTTTTTCAAATTAGAGAATCACAATATTGGAATTTGTAAAGGATAATAAAATTATGAACGCACGTATACACTCATTTGAATCTTTTGGAACAGTAGACGGACCTGGTATCAGGTTCGTCATGTTCTTACAAGGATGTAGTTTAAAATGTAAATATTGTCATAACAGAGATACTTGGGACCGTCGTTGTGGTACAGAGTATTCTTTAGAAGAAATTTTAAATAAAATTGAAAAATATAAAAACTATTTTAAACCTTCTGGTGGAGGTGTAACTATTAGTGGTGGAGAACCTCTATTGCAACTAGACTTTTTATTAGAACTCCTCCCTATTCTAAAACAAGATAATATTCATGTTGCTATTGATACTTCTGGAAGCTTTAATTTAACAGATGATATAAAAAAAGTAATTGATTTAGCAGATTTATTTTTATTAGATATTAAATGTATCAATGATGAAATTTGTAAAGAATTAACAGGAGTTTCTAATAAACAAGAAATCGCTTTTGCAGAATACTTAAATAGTATCGATAAACCAATGTGGCTTAGACAAGTATTAGTTCCTGGCATTACAGACCATGAAGAAGATTTATTGAAATTAAGAGAATTTATATCTAGTTTATCTAATGTGGAAAAAGTAGAAATTCTTCCCTACCATGATATGGGACGTTTTAAATGGGAACAATTAGGTTTAAAATATGAGTTAGATGGTGTACCTGCTGCCACAACAGAAGATGTGGAAAGGGCTAAGAGAATACTAGAAATTTAAAAAAAGTGTATAATGATTTCATTTTAAATCATTATACACTTTTTTTGTTTCTCAAATTTACTCTTTCACTACCTTCTTAAGCCCAAATGTTATAAAATAAATCACTCCTGAAATTAATACTATCATTGGCCCTGTTGGAATATTCCAATAGTAGGACATGATTAATCCTGTTATGCCTGAAAATAATGAAAATACTATAGATATCAAATGATAACTTCTCATATTTTTAGCTATATTTCTACTAGAAGCAGCTGGTAAAATGAGTAAAGAATTAATCAATAAAATACCAATCCAACGAATAGAAATCATAACAATAATCGCAATTAAAACTACAAAAACATTATCAATTAATTTTGTATTCACTCCCCTACTTTTTGCCAAAGTAGAATTAATGCTTGTTACATTTAGCTTATTAAACGTAAAATACCAAAACACACCAACTGCAATAAAGGCTAAGAATAAGTATAAAATTTCAATATGGCTAATACTTAAAATATCACCTACTAAATAGCTAGAGTATTTATTAAAGTTACCACTCTGTGCAAGCATTGCTAAACCTAGTGCAATAGCGATAGAAGAAAATACACTAATAATGGTATCAGCCCCATAATTTGTCTTATTCTTTACAAAATTTAATAACAAAGCAAATACTATGGCAAAAAATATCATGGAAATATTCATATTAGAAATTCCTAGTACCATCCCTATAGCAATTCCTGTTAATGCAGAATGTCCTAGTGCATCAGAAAAGAAAGCCATTTTATTATTCACTATCATTGTACCTAATATGGCAAAAATCGGTGAAATCAAAATAATGGCAAGAAAAGCATTTTTCATAAAAGCATATTCCATAAATTCAAATGGCAAAATTGATTCTAATATTTCATAAATTACTTCCATTTTCTTACCCAAATCTTTCCTTAAATTCTCTACTATTAAATACTTCCTCTACTGTTCCTTCTTTGATTACTTCTTTATCTAATAAAATGACCCTATCAGCATATTTTTTTACTAACTCTAAATCATGTGAAACCAATAAAATAGACATATCATATTTTGTTTTTAAGTTATTCACTAATTCATAAAAATCCTGTGTTCCATTTTTATCTATTCCTGAAACTGGTTCATCTAAAATTAATAAATTTGGTATTGGCTTTGTAGCAATAGAAAGTAATACTCTCTGTAATTCTCCTCCAGACAAATCTCCAATGCTTTTATCTATTAATCTCTCTGCTCCAAATAGTTTTAATTGATTTTTAATCTCTTGATAAATCTTTTTATCCTTTTTTAGAAAGACCGGCACATGGCAAATACAAGAAGCAAATAAATCATAAACTGTTGTTGGCATATGTCTTTCAATATTAATTGATTGTGGCACATAACCAATTTTAATTTTCTTTGCTACATTTTCCTTCATATCCATAAAAGTAATATTTCCAGTATGTTCTACTTCTCCTAAAATAGCTTTTAGCAAAGTAGATTTTCCTGCCCCATTTCGTCCAATGATAACAGTTAACTGTCCACAATGAATATGAATATTCACATCTTTTAAAATAACTTCTTTGCCAAACTTCACACCAATATGGTTGATTTTGGTACAATGTAATCCACACGCAGCTGACTGTTCCATTTGCTTTCCTCTCTTTCCTATAATTTAATTATTTAACATTTTTTGTAATATACTAATTTTACCGTTCAGCTTCGGACGCTTCGCTACTGGGACCCCTTGCTCTTCGAGCACTCCCAATACCTTGCTTCACTTTAAAATTAGTATATTACAATATTTCTTTTAAAGTAGTTAAATTATCCTGCATTGTTTGAACATAACTATTATTTGCCACATCGCCTATTAATCCTGATTGTAAGCTAAAAATTCTCGCCCCTGTTTCATTTGCTAAAGTTTGTGCACTTTTCAAATCATCTTGACTATCTACTAATATTGCTGTTATCTGCTCGCTTTTCATAGTTTCAATCATTTCTTTCATTTTTTCTGCTGATAAACTACTCTCTTCATGGTTTGTTTCGACTGAAATAATATCTAAACCAACTTCTTTGGCTAAATAGCTAAATGCTTCATTTAAGCAAATAGCCTTTTTTCCTTTTAAATTTGTTAATTCTGTTTGATATCTTTCTTGTAATTCTTTTAGCTGCTTTATATAGCTTTCTTTGTTTCTTTTATAAACTTCTTCATTTTCAGGATTTATCTGGCTTAATCTATTTGCAATTTCTTCTACTTGTAAGATATAGTTAGAAAGGCTTGTCCAAATATGATTATTTACTTCTCCATTTTCTTCTATTCTATTTGTAATATTTTTGCTACTATCAATGATTTGAATATTAGAATAGGTATCCAATATCTTATCCATAAAGTTTTCTAAGCCTAATCCGTTTTGTATTACAACCTCTGCTTTTTCTAGTTTTTTCATATCTTGTGTACTCAAGGCATAGTCATGCAAACACCCTACACTGATATCTGTCATATTTACTAACTCTATATTTTGCGCACCTTGTGTAATATTACTTGTCATAATAAAAATAGGATAAAAAGTTGTCACAATTTTAAATTGTTCTTTTGCTTCTTGTTTTGGTGCTCCTACTCTTTTTCCTACAACACAAATTGCAACTATCATCACTACAATAACTAATATTGCAATACTAATTTTCTTTTTCATGTCTTGCCCCTTTCTTATTTGCCTATCATATCACAAATATCCATTTTTTTCAAGTCTATAAAATCCTTAAGCTTTCTTTAAAATTGCCTTTACCACATTGACTTATCGCCTATTTTGCGGTATGATATAAGGAGCAATTTTAAGAATGGGAGTTATGTTGAAATTTATGTTATGTTCAATTTGTAATAAAAATCAAGCTGTCATTTTCATTAACAAACAAGGTGAAGATGGCAAACAAAAAATGGAAGGATACTGTTACGAATGTGCTAAAAAGCAAGGTATCAATCCTATGGAATCTTTAATGAAACAAGCAAATCTTTCAGAAAAAGATTTAGATGATATGACAAAACAAATCGAAACTATGATGTCTGATTTAACACAAAACATGGATGTTGATACTCTTTCTGAACAAATGGAAGATATCGATATGGACGATTTAAGTGAAGAAAAGTCACCAATTCAATTTGGTGCTATTCCTCTAGGCTCTATTTTCTCTGGTATGTTTGGAAATTCCAATCATGAAGAAGCTTCTGAAGATGCTACTTCTTCTAATAGTACTTCTGGTGAGAAGAAAAAAGTGAAAGTCAAAAAAGAAAAAGACAAACGTCGTAAATCTTTAGAAACTTTTGGTACTAACTTGACACAAAAAGCTAAAAATGGTCAATTAGACATGGTAGTTGGTAGAGATAAAGAAATTCAAAGAATGATACAAATCTTAAATCGCCGTAGCAAGAATAACCCTTGCTTAATTGGTGAGCCTGGTGTTGGTAAAACTGCTATTGCACAAGGTCTAGCTATTAAAATTGCAACTGGAAAGGTTCCTGCTAAGTTATTAAATAAAGAAGTATATTTACTAGATATGACCGCAGTCGTTGCTGGCACTCAATTTAGAGGTCAATTTGAGGCTCGTATGAAGTCTATTATTGACGAATGTAAGTCTTTAGGAAATATCATTTTAGTCATTGATGAAATTCACAATATTATTGGTGCAGGTGATGCCGAACATTCTATGAATGCAGCTAACATTTTGAAACCTTCCCTATCCAATGGCGAAATTCAATTAATTGGAACTACTACACTAAAAGAGTACCGCAAATACATTGAAAAAGATAGTGCCTTAGAAAGAAGATTTCAACCTGTTATTGTAGAAGAGCCTTCTGTTACAGATTCTATTGATATTTTGGAAGGTATCAAAAAATATTATGAAGAATATCACAAAGTAAAAATCTCTAATGATGTAATTAAGCAAACAGTCATCATGTCTGAAAAATATATTCATGACAGATTTTTACCTGATAAAGCAATTGATATTTTAGATGAAGCTTGTTCACGTATTAACTTAAATAACAAAGAACTATATGAACTAGAAGTATTGAAAAATCAACTAAAAGCTGTTCAAGAAGAAAAAGAAGAAGCTGCCCAAGCAGACTCTACTGAAGATTACAAAAAAGCTGCTGAATTAAAGACAAAAGAATGCAGTTTAATGGAACAAATTGATGAGTTGAATAAAAAATTAAAATTAAAGAGTTTAACTATTCAAGATATTGCAGAAGTAATTGAAAGCTGGACCAAAATTCCAGTAAAGAAAATTACAGAAGCTGAAACACAAAAATTATTAAGTTTAGAAGAAAACTTGCATAAAAGAGTAGTTGGACAACAAGCTGCAGTTGAATCTGTTTCAAGAGCCATTCGTCGTAATCGTGCAGGTTTAAAAAGTACGAGAAGACCACCATCCTTCATTTTTGTAGGACCTACTGGTGTTGGTAAAACAGAACTTGCTAAATCACTATCTTATGAAATGTTTGGCAAAGAAGATGCTATTATTCGTATTGATATGTCTGAATATATGGAAGGACACTCTACTTCTAAATTAATCGGTTCGCCTCCAGGGTATGTAGGTTATGATGATGCAGGACAATTAACAGAAAAAGTGAAACGTAACCCCTACTCTATCGTGCTATTAGATGAAATTGAAAAAGCACATCCTGATGTGTTTAATCTTTTACTTCAAGTATTGGACGATGGACGTTTAACAGATAGTCAAGGAAATACCGTTAGTTTTGAAAATACGATTTTGATTATGACTTCTAATGCTGGTTCTAACCAAAATACCAATTCGATTGGTTTTGGAGGAACTAGAATGGACCAAAACAAAGTCATGGATAGTTTAAAAGAAACCTTTAGACCTGAATTCTTAAATAGAATAGATGAAATCGTTATCTTCGAGCAATTGAATCAAGAACAATTATTACAAATTGTAGATTTAATGTTAGGAGATACAAAAAAAGCATTAGCTGATAAAGATATTACTATGGTAGTATCTGAGCAAGCTAAAAAGTTTTTATTAGAAAAAGGAACTGATATTAAGTATGGTGCCAGACCTTTAAGAAGAGCTATTCAAAGATATTTAGAAGATGAATTATCTGATAAAATATTACGCAAAGAACTTTTGAATAGTCAAACTGTTACCATTGATATTGCAGAAAACAAGCTAACATTTTCTATAGCATAATTCGCTATATAATAAGGAGAAACATTTATGGCAAAGCATATACCCAATATTTTAACAGTAGCAAGATTTTTCTTGATACCATTTGTTATTTATTTTTTAGTAGTAGATAATTACTTTATGGCATTTATCTTTCTCACTATTTCAGGATTAACAGATGTATTAGATGGTTTCATTGCTAGAAAATTTAACTTTATTACCAATTTTGGAAAGTTAATAGACCCTTTAGCAGATAAGGCAACACAAATTTCTGTATTAATTGCCTTAATGCTAAAAAATATCATTCCTTTTTGGATGATTGCAATAGTTGCTTTAAAAGAAGCTGCTATGATAGCAGGTGCCTCTTTCCTTTATGGAAAAGAACTTGTAGTCTCTAGTAGATGGTATGGAAAATTATCTACTGTCCTATTCTACATTGCCATTGTATGTTCTTTTGGTATTAAGTATTGGAATACAATTGCAGAAGACCCTATCAATTCAATAGGACCACTTCCACAATTTGATATGATAATTTATTACTTAGCTATTGCCACTACTATTTTCTCTCTTGTTATGTATTACATTACTTTCTATAGACAAGGATATTTGAAAAAAGAAAACTTGAAAATTGAAAATAAGGATAATATTTAGAGTAGCTTAACAATAGGAGTAGTAGATTAGATTTTATATGTTGTACACATCTTCATACAGAATACAGAAAAAATAGGAGAAAATCAAAAGATTTATCTCCTATTTTTAGTATTCTGTAATTCGATTGTATTCGGGTCGCATTACTTTGTAATGCTCCACTCGTCACATATAAATTCTAATCTACTATACACATATTGTTAAAGCTTTAATTTGTAATCACTCTGAAAATTGAAAGCAACGATTAGTGTCCGTTTAACTAACGTCCCCCATCGGACACTCACTCAAAATCTTCTAATATAGAATGCAATTTGTCATCACCAATTGCTTTAATTCCTTCTTGTACTTTGATTAAATCCTCTTCTGTTAAGTATCTTGTTGCAATATCTGTATCTTCTTTCCATGTTTCTTGGCCTGTTTCATCTATCGTATAAATTCCTAATACTTCTCCATGTTCTCTTACTACATAATGCATTCCGCAATATCCCTCTTTTTCTTGTGATACAATAATCTCATTGTTAGTCACACTTTCCAACTTCCAATCTGCATACTGTACTTTTACTTGCTCTTCTGTCCAATTAATCCATTCTTCTGGAATTTCTTTGATTTCTTTAATCAAATGGTCACAGCCTTTAAAATATTGTTTCTCTGTAATAGTACACTTTGGTGAAAGCTTTGTTTCTGATGTAGACGTAGATACTGCTTCGTCATTTTCTACCTTGTTCTCCTCTTGTTTCTCTAAATCTGCTAATTGTTTTGTCCCCATATTGCTATCTTTTGTTTTTTCTTGTTCATAGAAATATACTCCTGCTACAACACCAATAAAAAATAGTATCATAATACCCAAAACAATGGCTACTTTCCAACCTGTTCTCATACACAATTCAACTCTCTTTCTTTATTCCATTTCTAAAGAGAAATAGATACTTCTATAGTTTAATTTTAGTATGAGAAATTTTGGTAATAATTATTCATTTATTTGAAATTTTTGTTATTAAATGTTTTTTACTTTAAGACAGTTTGAATACTATAAATTGTATTAAATTATTAAATAGTTATATGCGCAAGCACGAATTAAACGGTTGGTTATTGCTAAGCCTAGTTCTTTCTCTCCTACTCCTTCAAGGATAACCAAATCCACTTGTTCCTTATCTACTTTTCTTAAAAGTGTAAAAATATTTTTCGCTACTTCTTCTAACGTTTCTCCCATATTCCATTTTTCTGTTGCTACATATCTATCTAAATGTTCTTCTTTTCCTATTACTAATACCTTTTTGTTGTCTTGTTTCATTTGATTTGTTATTTCATTTATTTTCTTAATCATCTTTTCTGCATTTTCACTATATATCATCATACACTTTGTATTTGGCGCATAATGGCGATATTTCATTCCTGGAGAACTAACTACTTCATTTTGTTCTACTTTTTCTAAAACATGTCTATCTATTTCTACTTCCTCTGCTACTTCTTCTAGTTGTTCTTTTGTAATCTTTCCTGGTCTTAAAATATCAATCATATCATTTTTTACTTTAATAACAGTAGATTCTAACCCTATATCTGTAAGTCCTCCATCTAAAATATAGGATACCTTTCCATCTAATTCGGTTATAATATCTTCTACCTTAGTTCCACTTGGTTTTCCTGAAACATTTGCACTAGGTGCTGCAATTGGTACACCTGATTTTTCAATTAGCTCTTTAGCAATTAGATTACTTGGCATACGTATTCCAACTGTCTCTAAATTGGCGGTTACAATATTCGGTATTACTTCCTTGCTTTTTCTTTGAAAAATGATAGTCAAAGGTCCTGGCCAAAACTTTTCAATTAGTTTTCTTTCTAAAGTCCCTATATTCGTTACAATTTCTTCTACCATTTGAATATTGGATACATGCACAATTAATGGATTATCTTGCGCTCTTCCCTTTGCTATAAAAATCTTCTTTACTGCTTCTTCATCTAAAGCATTTGCTCCAATTCCATATACGGTTTCTGTTGGAAATAGCACTAGATTGCCTTTTCTAATTTCTCTAGCTGCTTCCTCTATTCCTTCTTGTTTTACTTTTTCCTTTTGATCTGAATATTTTGAAATCATACTTTGTCTTCTTTCCTAATCTATCTCTTTTTGTGTTACACAAACTATTTAAACTTGTATTGTTTTATATTATATACCTACATTGACACTTTGTAAATATTTTCATTTGTATATAAAAATCCCCTAATGCTTACACAGCACCAGGGGTTGGAAAATGTTGCTTGCCCTTACTTGAGTCCAATGGCGGCAAGCTTGTTCTGGACTTCCTTGAGCTGGTTGATAGCCACAGTCACATTCTCACGACCAGTGTCCTCGTAGTCCGCTTTAGCGTCCTCAAGCACATAGCCGAGCTGCTCCAACTGAGCAATCAGTTCCTCGCACTGTTCATAGCACTGCTTCTCCCGCTCATGATTCGGCAACTTCATAGTTACCATCCTTTCTAGGGACATTCCCCAATTCTATTCACGACCTTTGGCCATGCTTTAATATTATATCATCTTTTTATGTAAATTTCAATAGATAAATACTAATTTTTCTATATTATGAAGTGAAAATTTAAATTCCAGTTTTAAACTAAGTAAAAGGAATTTAGTCTTACACCCAATTCCAGTTGAATTGGTCTCTTGTATTTTGTCAGTAATATCTCCTATTGTTGGCGTTTCTGGCTCTGGTGGGGTTGGTTGATCTAGTGGATTAGTCGTTCCTCCATTTCCTTCTAAATATTCATTAATTGTATTTATAATATTTTGTTTTAAATTATGTCAATATATGTTATTTTTTGTTTTTCAAGTAACTAGCATTCTTGTAGGATATATTCTAAAATTCTCTTTATGAAAAGAAATAGTACCTATCCAATAATTGGGTAGGTACTATTTATCCACTCATTTTTTATATTGATGCAAAATCTTCAAGAACATCTCTCAAAGCTACTGGTGTAACTTTATTTTTAATCAACAACTCTAGCATTTTCTCTGCTTCTTGCTCTTGGCTAAAAATATGACTGAACTCACTCTTTTCCATGCAAGTTTCTACAGTATCTTCATGTGTTTTCATGATACCAATTCCATAAGGCTTTTCGACATTTTTTGGCATACATGTATGAATTTTGTAATATTCCAAGTTAACAGGAAATTCCTTTGTTACTCCATTACCTATCCAGTCACAAATCGACACATTACCATACACTTCAATTGACTTTTCCAAAGCTTCTTACACCTCCCTTTTCTTTCGCACAGGCTTCATTATACAACAGACATATAATCTTTGCAAGTGTTTTCGTGTGACTTTTTTTGACAGTTTCGACATTTTTCTTATTTCCTAAATTTTGGAAATACTATAGGGTAAAATTTTTTCGATCATAATAGGAAAAGGAAAATTTAACTTCTACTTAAATTTTCCTTTATTTATCGCTATTTTTTTACTTTATAGTTCACGATAGAATTTTCTACTTCTTGGTAAATATTTTCTTCTACATTGTTCATAGAAATATTTTTTGCTCTTTCTCCCATTTTTCGTAATTCTTCTTTATCTTTTACTAAATTTTCAATCATATCATTCAATAAATCTGCTGTTAGGTTTTTATCTAAAATAATTTTAGCAGCATCTACTTTTTCTAATACTCTTGCATTATATTCTTGATGATTTTCTGTTGCAAATGGGAAAGGTATAAATATAGCTGGCTTTCCTACATTAGAAATTTCAGTAATCGTCATAGCTCCACTTCTACATACCACTAAATCAACAGCATTCATAATTTCTTCCATGTTATAGATATATGGTACTATTTTTACTTTATCTAAATGTTCTATATCCATATTGCACTCTTTTAAGCCTTCTTTTACTTGTTCATATTGTGCAGGACCTGCTGCCCAAATAATTTGATAATTTACATTCTTACGTTTCTTTATAATTCGTATTAAACTGTCATTAATGCTTTGTGCACCTTGGCTTCCACCAAAACATAAAACTACTGGTAAATTTTCTTGTAGTCCTAGTTGTTGCACTATTTGTGCCTTTTTATTCTCTGCTATTTCTATACACTTTACTTTTGTCGGAGTACCTGTTACTACAACCTTTTTTGCATTTGGAATTCTTGCCTTTGCATCTTCAAAGCCTAATAAAATAGTTTCTGCCTTTTTCGACAACATCTTAATCGCAATTCCTGGAAAGGCATTGCTTTCATGTAATACAATTGGTACATTTTCCTTTTTAGCTGCCATTCCCACTGGTACACAAATATATCCACCTGTTCCTATCATAACATCTGGTTGAAATTCTTGTATTATCTTTTTAGCTTCACCTATAGAACGGAAAGTTTTATACATCTTCTTAAAATTATCTAAAGAAATCTTACGGTTAAATCCATACGCTTGAATTGTTTTTAATTCATAGCCTGCTCTCGGAACCAAATCATTTTCAAGTCCACGGTTTGTTCCTATAAAAATAATTTCTGAATTTGGCTCTTTCTCTTTTATTTTATTTGCTATTGCGATTCCCGGATTAATATGTCCTCCTGTCCCTGCTGCTGCAATTACCACTTTCATATTTTGAATTTCCTTTCTAATATTATATTATTTTTATGCAATTAATGGATATAACAATAGTGAAGTCCGTGCAAGAAGAGCAATGTACAGCAAGGACAAACAGTGTTATATCCATAATTGCTTATATAATTCATAAAATTTTAACTCTTCTGCCCCGCTCGTGAAATATTCAGCAATATACCGTACACTACTTAATAAAATAAGTAATGCTGTACCACCATAACTAAAGAATGGTAATGGTATACCAGTATTTGGCATAGAAGATGTTACTACTGCGATATTCATAATTACCTGAATAGCCACCAAGCTAGTAATACCAGTTGCAAGTAATCCACCAAAAGTATCTGGTGCCTTCATTGCAATCAAAATTCCTCTCCAAATAAAAATAGCAAATAATGCGATAATGATAGCACATCCTACAAATCCTAATTCTTCTGCTACAATAGAAAAGATAAAGTCATTTTGTGGTTCTGATATATATAAATATTTTTGTTTACTTCCGCCAAGCCCTGTTCCAAATAGACCACCTGAGCCAATCGCATATAAACTTTGCACTACTTGCCACCCTGTATCAGTTGCATCTGCCCAAGGATCTAAAAAAGATATAATTCTGGTAATACGGAAACTGTCTGAGCCTCCTGTACTTGAAGTAATTTTATAAAATAAATATGCACCTGCTGCGGCCCCCACTCCTAATCCCGCAATCATAAAATGAAGCATTCTAGCTCCTGCAATAATCATCATTACACAAGTAATCAATCCAATAATTAAAGAAGCACTTAAGTGATTTTGTATAAAAAATAGAATAGCAATTGGTGGAATAATAAAGACAAATGGTCTAATAAATCCTTTCCACAAATCTCTCATTTCATTTTTATGGTCTGATAAATAGCCTGCAAAAAAGATAATTAGACCAATTTTCGTAAACTCTGATGGCTGAAATTGTCCTAATCCTGGAATAGCAACCCACCTAGTTGCACCACCTGCTGAGACTTTTATTCCTGGAATTAAAACCAATAGCAAAATTCCTACTGAAATACCATAAATTATCCAATAGAATTTCTTATAAAAACGATAATCTATTTTAGAAATAAAAAACATTGCAGCTAGCCCTAAAATAGCAAAAAGTAACTGCTTTCCTGCATATTCATAGCTCTCTCCCCCCTCTGCTAAAGCAGATGGAGCTGATGCTGATAATACCATAACAATTCCTAAAGCAAGCAAAATAAATACGACAATACAAAGAATAAAGTCAAAAGGATTATTCATAAATTTAGAAGTTTTTTTTGCTTTTGTTGCCATAATTAGCTAACATCCTTTCTTTACCAGATTGAAACAAGCCCTATAATACAACAAACTAATGTGATAAGACTAAATATAGAAACAATTTTGTTTTCTTTCCAACCTGATAACTCAAAATGATGGTGAATAGGAGCCATTTTGAAAATTCTCTCCCCTGTTTTCTTAAAGTGTTTTACTTGTATCATAACAGAAAGTGTTTCCACAACTGGTACTAATGCAATAATGATAAGTAGTAGTGGCATTTTAAGGTATAATGCAATACTTGCAATTGCTCCTCCTAATAAAAGGGAACCTGTATCTCCCATCATCACTTTCGCTGGATGCAAGTTGAATACTAAAAATGCTAAACAACTTCCTATTAAAATACTACCAAATATCGTAATTTCTTTTATTCCAAAAATAATTCCAATGACAGTTAAACAAGTAAGAATAATGGTGGTAACACTAGTGGATAGTCCATCAATCCCATCTGTTAAATTAACTGCATTTGTAGTAGCAAGAAGTACTACTACTGCAAATGGAATATAAATCCAAATTGGTAAATTCAAATAAGTTTTCACAAATGGAATGTAAATATCTGTACCTATTTTTAATACTTGTGTAAGATATAACGTAAACCCTACTGCTACAACTAATAAGCCTAACATTTTATAGGCAGGTTTTAAGCCATCTGTATTTTTTCCAATTAGTTTTTTTAAGTCGTCAATCAGTCCAATAATTCCAAAGCCTACTGTAACACTAATAAGTGGAATTAAGTTTTTGCCTATTGTTACTTCATCCTGGTCTGAACTTCTCATATAATTCCATACCATGAAAATACCAAAAACTAAAATGGTAATAATCATAATAATTCCACCCATAGTAGGTGTTCCTTGCTTTTTTAAATGTGACTGAGGACCTTCTCTTCTTTCTATTTGCCCTACTTTTAGCTTTTTCAAAATAGGAATAATAATAAGTGCAATAACAACACTAATTGCAAATGAAAGTAGAACAATTTTTGTTTGAAATCTCATCTTTTTCCTCCTGCGTTAAGGGGGACATATTCTTCCCCTATGTATTCCTTAAGGGACAGGATATGTCCCCCCTAGGTTACTTCTCTAGTATCTCCTTGACAATTTCTCTTTCATCAAATGGATATTTCTTTCCCTTTATTTCTTGCGTTAATTCATGCCCTTTACCTGCAATAATAACCATATCTCTTTTATGTGCCATTTCGATTGCTTTTTTAATTGCTTCTTTTCTATCTACAATACATTCATATTTTCCTTTAGTCTTTTTTATTCCTGCTTCTATTTGCTCTACAATTTTGGCAGGTTCTTCTGTTCTTGGGTTATCTGAAGTGATAATTGTATAATCTGCTTTTACTCCTGCAATTTCTCCCATAATCGGGCGTTTTCCGTGTATCTCTATCTCCCCCACAACCAAATACACAAATGACATCACCCTGTGTATATTCTTGTACTGTGGTTAAAATACTTTCTAAACTTTCTGGTGAATGAGCATAGTCTATCATAATGGTGATTTCCTTATCATTATCTACTAACTCGCTTCTACCTGGAACACGTACATTCAGTAATGCTTCTTGAATATTTTCTGGTGATACCCCATATTTTAAAGCTACACTAATTGCTGCTAATGAGTTATACACACTAAATCTTCCTGGAATATCAGTTTTTACTCTTTGATTTTTATCTCCTAGCTTTGCTTTAAAATCTACGTAAGCATTGGTTACTGTAATATCCTTTGCTAACAAATTAGCTGGATTATCAATTCCATATGTTTTAAATTCACAACTTGGTACTAAGTCTGGTAACTTGTTGGCATAAATATCATCTGAATTAATATAACCATATTTACACATTTTAAATAACTTTACTTTGGATTCAAAATAATCTTCCATACTTGGATGCTCTTTAGGACTAATATGGTCTTTTGAAAAGTTGGTAAATATTCCTATTTCAAAATTACAACCATCTACTCTTCCTAGTTTTAAACTTTGAGAAGAAACTTCCATAACAACATAATCACATTTTTCTTTTACCATTTTGCTTAAAAGTTCTTGTAATTCTAATGCTTCTGGTGTGGTTCTATCATTATCTCCTAAATTCTTATCTCCAATATACGTACAAATAGTACCAATTAATCCCACTTTAAATCCTTGTTTTTCTAATAAGGACTTAATCATAAAAGTGGTTGTTGTCTTTCCTTTTGTACCTGTAACACCAATTAATTTTAGTTTGCGAGAAGGATTTTGATAGAAATTACAAGCACATATCGCAATAGCATATCTTGTATCTGGCGCTAAAATAAAGGTAACATCTTCTGGTAATCCCTTTACCATTTCTTTGGTTACTTTATCAGCTTGAGCCATAATGACCTTTGCTCCTTTTGTAATTGCTTCTGGTATATACCTATGTCCATCTGTTTCAAATCCGTCAATTGCTACAAACATATCTCCCTGTTTAATCTTTTCTGAACTGTTTTGAATTTGGCTTACTTCTACCTCAAGACTCCCTTTTACTTTTAAGCCTTCTAGTCCTGATAAAATATTGGTTAATTCCATACCGTTCTCTCCTTCTCTTTTTTCACGTTTACATTATATATTAAAATGCTTTTTTTGTATATACTTTTTCATACAAATTATGTCTAAAGAAAGTGCAGTACGCGCAAGGCGAGCTTGCGAGCGCCTTAGCTTTCAACCTTAATTTGTCAAAAGCTTGCTTTTGACATAATTGAAAGCGAATGTAAGGACAAACGTATTTAGACATAATTTGTAGAAAAAATATTACAATTTAATCAAAATCTTTGTCCCGTCATATATTGTAATGCCTTTCTTTGGTAATTGTTCCTTTACTATTGCTGTGGTTTTATCTAACCCCTCTGGCTCATTTTCTATTTGAAAATCTAAATTCACTTCTTTTAATGCCTTACTTGCCTCTTGTATTGTCATTCCTTCTATATTTGGCACCTCTACTTGCTTTTTCTTATCCTCTTCTTTTTCATTATCTTTTGTTAATTCTAAGTATGGCAATACCTCTGATAATACTTGCCCACCTACTGGTGCTGCTACACCACCTCCTTGGTGCCCTCCTTCTCCTGTTGGATTATATAATGTTACTAATGCAACTACTTGTGGATCTGATATTGGTGCCACACCACAAAAAGATGCTACATATTTATTGGTATTTACTCCATCTTCTGAAGTACCTGTTTTTCCTCCAACACGATATCCAACTACTTGTGCATTTTTTCCTGTTCCTTCTGCTACAACGCTTTCCATCATACTTAAGATAGATTTCGCATTTTCTTCTGAAATAATTCTTTCTCCTGTTTTCACAGGTATTTCTGTCACTTCTCCTGTTTCACTATTAATGATTTTCTTGACTACTCTAGGAGTAATTTTGACACCCCCATTAGCAATACTACTAACCGCTGTTGCTAATTGAATGGGTGTAATTTCAAATCTTTGCCCAAAGGCAATAGTTGCAAGTTCTACTGGTCCTACTTTGTTTTCTTTTAAGAAAATACTAGTTGCTTCTCCGTGATAAATCAATTCCTGTTGGTTTTAGAAGTCCAAATTTATTTAGGTAACTATAATAAGTTGGTACACCAATTTTTTGTCCTAATCCTATAAATACTGGGTTACAAGAATTCATGAGTGCCTGCCTTAGAGATTCACTGCCATGTGGTCTATAATATCTCCAACATTTAATTCTAACTCCTGCTATTTCAATACCACCTGTGCAGCAAAATTCCCCTTCTTTATCTGGTGTCGTAATTCCTTCTTCTAAGGATGCTGATGCTGTAATTAGCTTAAAGACTGACCCTGGCTCATAAGTATCACTTACTGCTTTATTTCTCCAAAGTGCCATCATCGCTTTATTTCTATCAGCTTGTGACATTCCCTCCCATGATGCTTTTAGTTCATCTGTGGAAGGTTCAAATGGTTCATTTAAGTTATAGTTTGGATAACCTGCCATTGCTAGAACATCCCCTGTTTTTGGGTTCATGATTACAATATTTCCGCCGTCTGTACATTTATTATCAATGCAAGCTTCTTTTAGATATTTTTCTGCAATTCCTTGTATGGTCGCATCAATACTTAATACCAAATCATTTCCATCAATTGCATCCACATAGTTTTCATGCACTTCTTCAATATCTCCACCTTTGGCATCCGTTAATCTCTCTATCTTTCCCTTTTGTCCTTTTAATTGTTCATCATAAACTGCTTCAATTCCATCTAGTCCTTGATTATCACTTCCTGAAAATCCAATGACTTGTGAAGCTAAATTATTATATGGATAATATCTTTTTGTATCTTCATCAATATTAACCCCTTTTGTAATCTTATTGTCCTTTAACCAAACTCGTAATTTATCTGTCTTTTCTCTGTCTACTTTTCTGCTAATGGTTTCTATAGAGCTTTTTTTGGTTACTCTTTTTAACACAGTTTCATAATCTAATTCTAAAATATCACTTAGTGCTCTTGCTACCTTTTCTTTATCTTCTTTAGCAATATTTCCTGGATTAACTGTTATCGTCTCTACTGTACTACTAACTGCTAAGATATTCTTTCCTGTTGCGTCATAAATAGTACCTCTTTTAGGATTAATACTTCTGTCTAGGGTTTGCTGTACATAAGCCATAGATTGCAACTTTGAACCTTCACCAAATTGTATCCATCCAATACGAAAAAGAAGTACTAAAAGAACCATCCACAAAATGACAATTTCATTTCTCATTCTTTTCTTTCTAGTGACATCTCCTATTTTTTCTTCTGCTTTCACTTTTATTTTTTTGCTTTTTATTTCTTTTCCAAACTTTTTCTTCATTCCCTTTTGTGCTATTTTTTTCTCTTTTTTTAGATCAACCACTTCCTCTTTTTTCTTTTTCTTCCATTTGATTAATTGTTTCTTATCTAAAACTTCACGCAAGCTCTTTTTAGAATTTCGCATTTTTAGTTTTCTCCTATCTTTTTTCTTGTTTCTATTTTATTCAAGCTATACACAAAAGAGAACTGACAAGCTTTCACATTTTATGACACTATAGCTATATAATGTGCTTGTGTTTCTCTATACAGTTGACGATATATACTTGCGTTTTGGTCTTTGTTAAGCGACATGTCTGTTGTACAAAAAAATGAGATTAAGTTAACAATATAACTTAAATCTCATTTTTCTATAGACTTTTTACAGACTTCTTCTAAGAATTCTATAAAAATATCATTACATTATAATAAATTTACTAAAACTCTTGTAAACCAAAAGTGATAAATCTTACTACTTTATTATCAGCACTTGTTATATCTGCTTCTGCAATATTGTCTAAATTCCAAATGCTTTCATCTAAAAGTAGTCTATTTGTGTAAAATTCTTTTGTCAACAACTCAGCATTAGTAGCTATACTTATACCGTCTATTGTGTCACTTGCTGTTCCATTTGCATCTTCATTTTCATAGCAATTTTCAAAAATTGCATTTGCCCCGTCTACTACATTTCCTATAAATTTGTTAATTGGATTGTTATTTTGTTGTAGTTTATTAATCATTGCTGAATTTTTTACAGTTAAGTTTCCAGTTCCTACTTCACCAACAAATCCGCCCCAAGTTTCTGTATTATCAGGATATATCTGACTTTCACTACAACTCATGTAAACATTTGCTATTACATTTTCGATAGTAACGTCTCCTTGTGATAAGGCTACTATACCAGCAGCTCGATTACCACTTCCATATATTTCTCCTTGTACATAACAATTCTTGATACTTCCTCCTGTTTTAACTGCAACCATTGCTGATAGTTTGCTTCCATAGCTTCTGCCATTTACATAAGCCTTTTCAATATGAATATTTTCATAAGTACAATTTTCATCTTCCACAACCATAGTTGCAACACCTGTATTTCCTAGCATAGTCATATTGGTAAATTTCATATTGGTAAATGTTGCATTAGTTGCTTTTAGTGCAAAAGCTGCAATCTTAGATCTCATTGGGTTACTTGAACTCCAATTAATAAATCCATCTTTCCAATTTACTCCATAAGCATAATCTTTCATGTTTAGTCCATCTACTTTTCCTGAAAAATGTTCAAATAGTGCTGCATTTGCTAGGTTAGAAATCGTATGGTTATTACCTCTAATTTCTCCATAAAATTCACCTGGTATTACTGACCATGACCCTTTCCAATCATACTTCATATTAGAAAAGTCTATATCATCTTCGATGGTAAATATAGCATCTGGATGCGCTTGTAATAATTCTTTAAATTCTTCTGCAGAATGTATTGCATAGGTATCAACCTTATTAATTAATGTTTTTTCATTTGGATCCCAATTTTTTAACTTTGGAATACATTCTTGGCTTACATAGCTTAAATCCCAAACTTTGGTATCAAATCCTAAAGTATTCGTATAAAATGCTTCATTCGTAATATCTTGCTTGGTTGCTACACTTATTCTTCCTGTAAAATCAATATCTTCTCTTGCCCCAGTTGAAATTCCTGTATTTTCTTCGTATTCGTAATTTCCTTCAAAGCCTTCTATCTGGTCACTTGCTGTTCTTCCATCAAACTTATATTGTTTCATTTGATTTCCTAGTGCAATATTATTCTTAACTACAGAATTTCCTTCTGCTTTTCCTAGTAGTCCTGCTACGCCTGCATTTCCTAGCACTTTCACTGTACTAAAGCACTTTGTTATATTAGATTCTCTTAAAATTCCTACAAGTCCTCCTATATCTTGATTTCCTCTGGCATTTCCTAGAGAATAACAATTTTCAATGGTTGTATTATTAATCACTTCTCCTATCAATCCTCCACAAACATTTCCAGAAGCTATCGCAACACCATTACTGCTACTTTCTTTGATATGAGATGCTCCTACATAACCTGTAAGCATTCCTACTCGGCTAGTTCCTGTAACATTTACTCCAATGATATGTACATTTTCCAAATCACTAGAAGTCATAATACCAATTAGACCACCTGTATTATTATTTTTATTAGCTACTTTAATATCTTTTGCTAATACATTCGTAAGTTCTACTTTGTCTGCTATTTTAGCAAGTGCTCCTACATCTGTTTCATTTTTATTGATATTGCTTCCTTCTAATTTCAAATTAGCAAGTTTTGCATAATGAATCGTATGGAAGATTGGAACAGTATTTCCTTTTAAGCTATGATTTTTTCCATCTATTTCTCCTATAAATTCACCACTAATGATAGCCCCCGTACTTTCTAAACTAGATAAGTCAATATCATTTTCTAATGTAAAGTTTTCATCTGGATACTTCTCTATTAAGGTTCTAAATTCTTCTTCGGTACGTATTTCATGAACTGGTATATGAATTTCCATGCTCTCATTTGGGTCACTATTCTTTAAGGTTGGTGTCTTGCAAGACGCAACTGTACTAAAGTCCCAAACATCCTCATTCCAGCCTAAAGTATTGGTATAGAAGTCTTTGCTTGTTACATTTTCTCTGTTTGCTACGTTTATCTTTCCTGTGAAGTCAATGTCCTCTCTTTCTCCAATAGAAATACCTTTATTTCCTTCATATTCATAATTTCCTTCATATGTTGCTAGTTGTTCTTGAACTGTTTTGCCATCAAATTTATAGTGCTGTCTAACTTGATTTCCTAATGCTATGTTGTTTTTAACAATAGAATTTGTAATAGATTGCCCTACAAATCCTGCAACACAATCTGTTCCATCTACTTTTGTTATACTCAAAGAATTGCTTATTGTAGATGCTTTACTTAAAAGTCCTACAAATCCACCAACATTTTGGTTTCCTTTAGCTGTTCCTCTTGCATAACAGTTTTCAATCATTGTTCCATTAGTGATTTCTCCCATAAAGCCACCAACAGCATTACCTGTACCAGTAGCAGTTCCATTACTACTACATGCTTTTATGTTAGAATATCCAATATATCCTGTAAGTGTTCCAACACGGTTAGTTCCTGTTACATTTCCTCCAATGACATGTACATTTTCTAGGTCTCCATAAGTCATAATACCAATTAATCCACCAGTATCATCTCTTCTGTTTGTAACTGTGATATCTTTTCCTATCACATTTTTAAGTTCTATATTATCTGCTATTTTAGTAAGCGCTCCTACATCTGTCTCATTTTTATCGATGTTACTTCCTTCTATTTTTAAGTTTTCAATATAAGTATGTCGAGTTGTATGGAAGATTGGTACTTTGTTGCCTCTTAATGTATGGTTATTTCCTTCAATTCTTCCCATAAACACACCATCAATAATGGTAGTCGTACTTTCTAAAGTAGATAAGTCAATATCTTGTTCAATTACAAATGTTGCTTCTCTATGTTCTTTTAATAGACTTTCAAATTCTTCTGCATTGGTTATGCTATATCTTTCACCTGTCATTGTTATATCATTAGGGTCATCATTTTTTAATTTTGGTAATCCTCCACTTGCCACTCTACTAAAGTCCCAAATATGATTATCCCAAGTTAAAGTGTTTGTATAGAAACTTTCTTTCTTAACTTCTGTTCCTTCTATCTCTGTAATTTTTCCTGTAAAGTCAATACCTGCTCTAGTTGTTGTTGATTTTCCTACATTGACTTTATTTTCATAGTTTCCACTAAAGTTCTTGAATTTATCACTAGCTGTTCTACCATCAAACTTATATCCTACAGTTTGATTTACTAAGGTAATATTATTTTTTATAACAGAGTTATTTGTTGTTTGTCCTACAAAGCTTGCTATACCAGCATTTCCTGTAGCTTTTGTATTACTAAAACAGTTCATAATATAAGAAGTATTGACATAGCCAACTAATCCACCAATATCTTGGTTTCCTTGTACTTCTCCTATTGTATAACAATTT
>CANDRW010000007.1 GCA_947388675.1 uncultured Clostridium sp.
TATACCTCCACTACGGACTTTCACCGATTAACTAAACAACATGCCCGTCGCACAATACAAAGAAGACAATGCTTCTAAAAAACAGCATTGTCCTTTTATTCTTATTGAAATCTCCTTTTTATCCAATCTAAAATAACCTCTCCTATTTCGTCCTCTTTGTTACTATAAAAGTGATTTGTATTATCTATCATTTTATATTCAAAATCATTACATTTTTTTGCTTTGGATTTTAATAAATCTAAATGTAAATAATTATCTGTTTCGTTTGCTCCTGAGAAAGTTAATATTGGAACGTCTATTGACTCAAATTGATACCAATTTTCTGAATTCCCCATAACTGGTAAATTGTCTAGATTAGACTTTTCATTAAACCAATTATAATAGGTCTGAGAACTCATATACATATAATCTTCAACTAAGTTACTAAGAAGCTTAGTTGCTTTACCATTATCAATATTTTCTTTAGCTTCCCTAATAAGTTCTTTAGAATCTTTCTGACGGTATAATTGAAGCCCTACCATATCAGGAGCACTAGCAAGTATTAGCCCTAAAATATTAGGATGCTTTTTATAATAATAGTAAATTAGTTTATTGCACCCATAGCTATGCCCAATCAAAATAAATCTTTTATACCCTAACTCTTTCGCTTTATGAATAGCTAAATCAATATCTAAAATACAATCTTCAAAAATTTCATACATACAACCATATCTTGCATATGAGCCATCTTTCATTAGTATATCATTTTCTATTGAATGCCCTCTATTATGTTCATAAAGAAAACCAATATTATTTTTAGATAAAATATTTCCCCATGCAGTAGCAAAATAATTATCAATTATACTTTGACACATTCCATGTATAAATATTACACAAATATCTTTTTTATTACTATTAAAATGTACCATAGGTAAACGCAAATTATCTTCAGTATATGCATTGTTAATAACTTGTGATAAGCCTATTATAACACCCTTTCACAAACTTCTCAATTTATTTTTTCATTTTCTTGTAATTCTTCTCAACATTTTATATAATTTACTTATGACAAGTTTTATTTTAAAAATAATTGCAATGGCTACTATGCTAATAGACCATTTTGGAGATGCCTATTTTAAGCAGTTTAGCCTAATGAATTTAATAGGAAGAATTTCCTTCCCCATTTTTGCTTTTCAAATCTCGGAAGGATATCTTCATACTAAAAATCTTAAGAAATATTTCTTAAGACTATTTTTGTTTGCACTCATTTCGCAAGTACCATTTATGCTATTTTACTCTATTTATACTGATAGCTTTACTTTAAATATCTTTTTCACACTACTTATTGGACTACTTGCTATCTTTCTATATGATAAGATTACTCATTTTTCTTTTTGTTCCATTAAGAATGAAAAAATGAAAATACTTTTAAAATATTCTTTAGGATTTTTAGTAGTTTTACTCCTAGGAGTTCTCTCAGAAATTTGTCATTTTGATTATGGATTCTTCGGAATTGCTATTATCTTTCTTTTCTATTTGTTTAGAAAGAACCATCTCGCTATGGTTTCCTCATTTACTTTAGCTTGTATATTAAAATATGGCATTCCTTATTTTCAAAATAATTTTAATCTATGGTACATTTGGCTAACTATTTTTACCATATTGCCTATTTTATTGATTAGTTTATATAATAAAAAACAAGGTCCTAAAGTAAAATATCTTCTTTACTTTTTCTACCCTGTTCATTTACTGATTTTATACTTTTTATTTAGATAGCATTTTTTGCTATCTTTATTTTTGTGTTGCAAAATTAATTCCTCTTGCTACTACACTAGACATGTTTTCTATCAAATCATCAATTTCTTTTGGTGTTACAATAAAGTTATAGTCTGCTGGTTGTAACACTTCTTTAATCATTTGATATTTATCCTCTTCTTGTAATTGATTTAAGAATTCATTTGAATGCGCTTCTTCTTGTAGTTTTTGAATAAATAGATTAAGACTATCTGCCGCAATGGTTGCTGCTTCTACAACTGTCGGAACACCAATTGCTATTACTGGTATTCCTAAAGTACTTACTGTTAATTCTTTTCTTTGATTTCCCACTCCTGCTCCTGGTACAATTCCAGTATCTGCAATTTGAACAGTACTACTAATTCTTTCGATACTTCTAGAAGCTAAAGCATCTATAACTATAATTAACTTTGGATGAACATTATCTACAATTCCTTTTAATATTTCTACTGTTTCAATTCCTGTTGTTCCTAAAACTCCCGGAGATACTGCACTTACTGGTCTCGTTCCTTGTTCTAATACTTCTGGCATATAGGTTAAAAGATGTCTTGTAATATCAATATCTTGTATTACCTTTGGTCCTAAAGCATCTGGAGTCACATATAAATTACCAAGCCCTACTACTAATATATCTTCTTGTGGCTGAATCAAATTACCAATTAATGTTTTTAATTCCTTTGTAACAGCTTCTGATGCTTTTTGTATATCCTCTTCACCTGCTATTTTCAAATCTTTAATATCTATTGTAATATAGTTTCCCTGTTTCTTTCCAATAGCTTGTTCTCCCTCTTCATTCAATACTTTTACTCTTGTAACTTTAATATTTTCTCCTAGTTGTTCTTCTTCTGTTTCTAACCCATTAATTTCATTTGCAACATTATTTGCCTTGCGATATAGGTCACGTCTTTCCAAGGCCAAGTCAGTTCTAAAGTTTATCATAAAAATACCACCTTATTCTTCATTTAGGCATTGGTTATATAGTCCCAAGCCATCTTTAAATCCTTGTTTATAGTTTTTTTCACTGTAATAACTAATTTGTATTTCATAATTTTCTATCAATAGTTCTATTTGCTGGATAATTTTCTTTTTATCACTTTTCTCTTTTTCTATTAGCTTATCTTCTATTTCTTTTTCAATCTCTTTTAATTCAACTGCATTTAATTTGGTTTTTAATGCTTTTCTGTCTTGCTGGCTTTCTATTTCTATATCTTCCTGCCTCATTTGATATATCTTGTCTAGCATCTCTTCTCCCTTTATTTTCTTCTCTTGTTCCACTTCTTTACCTCCTTTCATCCTACGTTTATTATTCTATTTTTATTATGCCAATAACTTTTTGTTTTATACTGCTTTATTTTCGATATTTTTAAGAAATAATCTAATAGAGCTTAAAATTTATTTTATGAACTAAACTTCTTGATACTAAATTGATTTTGATTATAAATATATCGTTTCCATTATATCCCTCTTCATCCTATATTACAAGAAAAATCGTATGACATTATTCGACATCTATATTTCACTTGCCGGTATCGTTTTTATTACCCTTGTAGTGCATTTCTTGTTTAGGTTTAAGTGTATATAATTGAGTTGTCGAATTTTATGAATATTTTAGGGAAAGAGAGAAAATATATGAAAAATGATTTAGAAATAGGAAATCGAATTAGAGAAATTCGTGAAGGGTTATACATGAGTAGAAATACATTTTCTGAAAAAATAAATATCTCTGAATCTTATTTAGCTCAGTTAGAGTTAGGCAACAAATCTATTGGACTTAATACATTATTATCAATTTGTGACTATACTGGCTGTTCTGCTGATTATCTTTTATTTGGAGAAGATGGACATAATGATACTAGTAAAAAAATAATTCGCATTGTTAACCACTTACCTGAAAATTCTTTAAACTTATCTTATGAAATTCTTCGTTCTATTAAAGCCCATTCCGACAATTAATATATAAGGAGAAATTTAGGAAAACTTTTCTTTAGATATCTTTCCAAAGATAATTTTCTAAATTTCTCCTTCTTTATTTTAACTTATTTTGAACAATATCTACATAAAATTGCCTCTAAACCCACTTCCAAATCAATTAGCCCTATTTTATAATTCGCATCTAAATCAATAATTTCGCCTAATACTTTCCTCAAATCTTTTTCTTCAAAATATTTTGCCTGTGTTTTATATTTCGTTACTAAAAACATTTGATTAGGCTTCAAATTCATACTACTTGCTACATCTTGATGATATTTTTCTGCTATTTTGATAATATATAGTTTTTTGAAATGATTATATAAAGTAACTAGTATTCTTTGAATTGGTTCTTTGTTGGCAAGTAACCCTCGATAAACATCTAATGCTTTTCCGAGTTTCCTTTTTACCTAAATTATCTGTTAAATCAAAAATAACAGCTTGAATTTGCTTAATACAAAGTTTATCAATATCTTCTTTTGTAATTATTCCACCTGTTCCTTTGTATTCTATTAATTTTCTCACTTCATTAATGAGGTCTTGCATACTTGTTCCACAAGATTCCACTAAATATTTCGCTGTATTATCATCTAAGCTTACTTGATAAGCACTTACTATCTTTTTCAGATTTGCTACTAATTCCGGCAATTTCAAAAGTGTAAACTCTTTTACTTCTCCTGCTTTCTCTATGGCTTGATATAAAGTATTTTTTTCTGCCTCTTCTTCTATAAAAACAAGTTCTACTGTTTCCTTTAATTCTTGTTCATTTGCTTGAAGATAATTAGCTATTTTTTCTGGTAAAGGTAATTTCTCTTCTACTGCCACTTTTTTCTTCTTAGTTTCTTTTCCTTCTTTTGTTGTCTTTGATTTACCAGATGATTTCTTTTCTTTTTTGAAAAGCCCTGTATTTTTTGCAATAATTAATTTTTTAGAAAAGCCAAAAGCAGGAGTTTCCAAATCTGAAATTAACTCTTCTACATTAGTATCATCAATTTGAATATAGTTAATTCCCTGTACTTGCTCTCCAAAATCCTTTTTTATTTTCTTCACTTTGTTTTCTAGAAGATATCTCTCTTCGCCAAAATATAGGTATATCATTTTTCTCTCCTTTTGTCACTTTAGGGACGTAGGTTAAACTGACACTTTTGTCAGTTTTAAAGAACGTCCCCAATCTGACACTCACAATTTTGCTGCAAATTTAGCTGAATGTGCATGGCAAATTGCTGCTGCCATACTATCAGTGGTATCATCTAGCTTTGGTAAATTATCCACTCCTAAAATTGCTTTTACCATTCTTTGTACTTGAATTTTATCTGCTCTTCCATAACCTACTACTGCTTGTTTGATTTGTAGTGGTGTATATTCATAAGTTGCAATTCCTTTTCTACAACCTACTACTAGAATAACACCTCTTGCTTGTGCTACATTGATAGCGGTTTTAGCATTGTTATTGAAGAATAATTCTTCTACTGAAATAGCATCTGGCTTATATGTATCAATAATTTCTTCTAATTCATTATTTAACTTTAATAATCTTTGTGGGAAAGATTCTCCTGCTTTTGTTAACACTGCACCTGATGTAATCAATTTAAATTTGTTTCCTACATAATCTATTATACTGTACCCTGTAATAGCAAATCCTGGGTCAATTCCTAATATTCTCATCTTACTTTTCCTTCTTATTCTTAATAGCTATTTATATTTGTATTATATAAGCGCTAGTCCGCGCAAGGTGAGCTTGCGAACGCCTTCCGCCCATTTCTTATATTTGCATTTAGCATATGAGATGGGCGGACAGCAAGGACAACCGCGTTATAATACAAATTATAAATAATACATTAAGAATTATTATTATGATATTGCACAATAATTCTAAATATTTCTGCTACAGACCAACCTTGTGCAAAGCATCCCTTTGCCTCATAAGGTTTATTAGAATCATATATTTCACTAATAGAACCTACTGTTGACCTTTCATACATTTCTTTTTTGAAAACTTTTTCTATTTGCTCTACTAACTTTTCATATTGTTCTTGGTACTCTTTTTTCTTTGTTTTATTCTTTTCTGCATTTGTTACTGCAAGTAAACTATCTACATAAATTCCCAGTAACCATGGCCAAGTAATCCCTTGATGGTAAGACATATCTCTTTTAATAACATCCCCTTCATAGATTTCTCGATAACCAGGTTCTCCTTTTGCTAAAGTTTTTAAGCCATATGGCGTTAATAGTTTCTTTGTAACTGTCTCTATAACTTGTTTTGCAATTTCAGATTGTGGATTAATAACTGGATAATGTAATCCTATTGCAAATAGTTGGTTTGGTCTAATTTTATTATCTCCTACTAAATCATCTAAAGACTTTCTTTTTTTGTTATAGAATTTCTCTTCAAAACTCTTTTTACATTTCTTTGCCAATTCTTTATATTGCTTTTCTAAATCTTTTTCTTTATATAGTTTTGCAAAATCTGCCATAATACAAAGTGCATTATACCACAAGCTATTAATCTCTACTGCTTTTCCATTTCTTGGTGTTACCACTTTATCACCAATTTTAGCATCCATCCAAGTATTTTGGATATATGGTGTACCTGAAGATAATAGCCCATCTTCTTTATCTAAATGAATATTATTTCCATCTAAATCAATACCTTCTATATAGGCATCTATTACCTTTTTCAAGGTTTCATATAAATGACTTTTTAGTAAATCATAATCATGTGTATAGTTTAAATACTTTCGCACTTGTTCAAAAAGTAGTAGAGAAGCATCCACACTGTTATACAAAGGTCTACTATCATATCCTGAATATCCATTAGGTACTAGCCCATATTTAATATCTCTAATACAAGTTAATAGTACTTCTTTTGCCACTTTAAATCTTCTAGGAATAAGAACTAAGCCTTCAAAGGAAATCAAGCTATCTCTTCCCCAGTCCAAAAACCAAGGATACCCTGCAATTAAAGTATATAGTGCAAAAGAAGGACGATATACCACAAAATTATCTGATGCTACAATATAATTTTTTATTAAATCTTTGTATTCTTCTGTATATTGCTTTTTAGGATCTAATAAGTAGGAGTCATATAGCTCACTTGTAATACGAATAATCTCTTGATTTACTAAATTTCTGCCATCTAGCTCTTCTATATTCTCTTCTAAAGAACAAATAAAACTAACATACTTTTCTTCATTAGCTCTAATTTTAATTTCATAACTTCCTGGAACTGCTAAATTTTCTTCACAATCTAATCCTCTTTTTTCTTCTTCTACATAGTACATGTTATTGAAAGTATCACTTTTATGTTCTTTATAAATCCCTTCAGAAGCATAAAAATACACTGGTGTAGAATTACGATTATTTACAACTACTTTTACCTTCTTCTCCTTTATTTCTTGTCGTAAGGTAAAAGTAGCATTTGGAGTAGTACAATGAAAATCTCTAAAATGAACAATTGGAGTTACTGTTAATTTTGTTCTTTTTTCATTGTTTTGAATATGGTATAAGATACAAACTGTATTTTTCCCATAATCCATGCAAATAAATTTCTTGATAGTGGCACCATCTACTTCATAAGTAAAAATTGGAATATATTCTTTTTCAAACTTAACTAGATTTTTATACCCTTCTGAAATATAGTTTTTGCAAACATTAGAATAAAGTGGATACTCTATTCCTCCACTTTCAAAACTTTCGTCTACCTTAGAAAGAATTAAATGTCTTCCTCCAGGAGCTTGAAGAGGAGCTACTAATAGTCCATGATATTTTCTAGTGTTAACGCCTACTATCGTAGAACTACTATAGCCTCCTATTCCATTTGTAATAATCCAATCATGCTTTATTCCATTTTCTAATGCTAGCCTATCTTTCTCATATTTCATTTGTAACTTCCTCCATCATTTTTCCTTCGTTTGCACAATTTAATGTTTACTTGTTTTTAATCTTTTTCCTTGTTTACGATGATTTTTGCTATGTCCTTTTTGTGTTAACAATTTACTTGCTAAATCGATAAAGTCATTATCTTCTTTTTTGCTCTTAGAACGTGTAGCAGTAGATTTGCTAGTAGGCTTACTAGCTGTACCAGTGCTTTTAGTACTTTTTGAATTAGAACTTGTTGTTTTCTTAGTTGTTGTCCTACTTTTGCTTGCTGTACTACTAGATTTCGTTTTACTTCCTTTTTTCTTGTTTGCAGCAGCCTTTCTTGCAGCTTCTGCTTTGTCATTTTCTTTTTCTATGTACTTCCTAATAACTGTATCTTGCGCTTCTTCAAAAGACATTCCATTTTTTACTTTCATTCTAATTTCAGCTTCTTGCATTGCTTCTATTCTGTCTTTATATTTTTGGAAATACTTGCTTTCGCCTCTTTCTGGCTTTCTTTTTTCTTTTCTAAAACTTGTATCACTTTCTTTTAATGACTTTTTGGCAGTTTTTAATCTGTCATTTAATAACACATACTTTGTATCATTTTGCATATCTCTAAATTTCAAATCATCACAGATAAGTTGGATGATAGAAGCTGCAATAGCATCTGGGTTGTGTCTAATATATGTATCTTGTACATATGAAATCTCTCTTTGCATTAAGTTAACACCTAAGGCTTTCGTTTTAGAAGCGTCTATCTCTACTAAGTCTTGTCCTTGCATGTTATATTTTCTAATATATTCTGGAACTAATTCACCTGTATCATAAATACAATATTCAACAGTTCCTTTTCCTGCATGGTCCATAATTGCTTTGATATGATCTGATAAAGTGTAAGCATCTGTTTGTCCTGGCTCTGTCATTAAATTGCTAACATATACTTTGAAAGCTTTGCTTTCTTTAATTGCCTTTGCAACACCTTTGACTAATAAGTTTGGTATAACATTAGTATATAAGCTTCCTGGCCCAATAACAATAGCATCTGCTTCTCTTATGGCTGTCAATACACCTGGTGCTACTTTGCAATTAGTTGGATTAATAAAAATTCTACTAATTTTAGTGGTTTTGCTGCTAACTGTTTCTGGTATTTTGTCTCTACTTTCTACAATCGTTCCATCTTCTAATTCTGCACAAATTTGAATTGGCTCAAAAGTTACTGGTAGAACTTTTCCTGTAATATTGAAAACTTCATTTGTTCTTGCAATAGATTTTGTAAAGTCTCCTATATAATTTTTCATTCCTAATAAAGAAATATCTCCTAAAGAAAGATCTTTCAAATTTCTTTCTTCAAATTGATAATTCATATATTTTTCTACTTGCTCTTCGTTTTTAGCCAAAGCAATAATGCTTTCTTTAATGTCATCTAGTGGCATTGCTTGCAAAATTCTTCTAGACTCTGGAATAATTTCTCCATAGTCTGATACAGTTACAATTGCTGTAATATTATCTGTGTAATTTTTTAAGCCTTTTAAAACAGAATTAAGACCTGTTCCTCCTCCTATTGCTACAATTTTTGGTCCTTGGTCATAAATTTTTTTGTTATAAATTAAACTATTTACTTTTGTTTTATCATCTTCTACTCTTTCATCTGTCTCTTGTACGAACAACTCTAATGTTCTTTTTTGCATGTGAATCATACCTAAAATAACAAAAATGAAACCTACTACAAAGAAAATAGCATATTGCGCAAGTGGTGCAAAATCTAGTCTTCCATCACCTTCTCCTTCTAGAATTTTAGCAACTCCATAAAATGCAATTACCATTCCTAATAATATTAATAATATCCAGCGTTTCATCTTTGCTCCAGATCGAAACCACCTAAAAAAACCTTTCATGATATATAAACCTTCCTATTCTAAAAAAATTCTTTGCTATATTTCTCGTTTGTTTATCATTCGATTTTCTTTAGAATTCTCCTAGTAGCTCTACTTCTAATTCGATTTGCTTTCCTGTTTTTTCAAATACAGTTTGCTTTATATGATTCACTACTTTTATAACATCTTTTGCAGTTGCGTTTCCTGTATTAACTACAAAACCTGCATGCATTGTAGATACTTGTGCATCTCCTACTTTGTATCCTTTTAAACCACATTCGTCAATTAATTTGGCTGTAATAAAATCTGTCCCTCTTTTAAAAGTACTTCCTGCTGATGGAAACATAAGTGGTTGTTTTTCTTTTCTACTTTTTGCATACTCTTCCATTTTTGCTTGTATTTCTTGCTTTTCTCCATAAGGTAAAATCATTTGTGCTTTTACAATAATAAAATTTTTATGACAGAAAATACTATGACGATAAGAAAACTCACATTCTTGATTAGAAAATTCTTTTAATTCTCCTTCTTGTGTCAAATAAGTTACTGTTTGAATACAGTCCTTCATTTCTCCACCATAGGCACCAGCATTCATACGAATAGCTCCACCTACTGTTCCTGGAATTCCTCCTGCAAATTCAAAACCTGCTATTTCTTCTTTGACTAAAGAATATGCTATTTTTCCTAGTGGTTCTCCTGCCCCTACTATTATGTTAGCATTTTCTTTATTCTTTTCTATTTCTAATTGTTGAATACAAATAGAAAGAACAATTCCTCTAATTCCTTTATCACTTACTAATACATTACTTCCATTTCCTAATATAGTAAGCGGGATTTGATATTGTTTTACTAATTTTAAAACTACTTGAATTTGCTCTGTTGTTTTTGCTATTACATAAATATCTGCATTTCCTCCAATTTTAAAATTCGTATGATTTTTCATTGGTTCATTTATTTTAATTTGTTCTTCTGGTAGTTCTTTGATTAAAAATTCATAGATTTGATTTTTTTCCAATCATCTACCTCCTAAATTCTGTATAATAAATTTTTCCTTATTTTATAAAATTCACTACTAAATTGTACCATTTTTGCATACATTTTACAAGACATATAGGAAAGTTTTATTACTAAAATATATGAAAAATACCACAAAATATGCTATTTCTTATCAAATTTCATAAATATTTGTCGAAAAGGTATTGCAAAAAACGTAAAATGCGGTATAATTATTGTGTAAGTTAATAAAAGGAGGGAACTATTATGTTCTGTAAACAATGTGGAAAACCAATTGACGATGGTCAAGAACTTTGTGAAGATTGCAAAAATGCAGCTGGAGCAAATAATAATGCCAACCAAGGAACAGCTGGTCAAACAATCAATGTTAATGTAAACAGTGGAAACACTGGAAATATGAATCCACAAGCTAAATCAAAAATGGCTGCTGGATTATTAGGTATCTTTTTAGGTGCTTTTGGTGTTCATAACTTTTACCTAGGATATACGGGTAAAGCAGTTGCACAATTATTAATCTCTATTTTAAGTTGTGGATTTTTAGCATTTGCTTCTAGCATCTGGGGATTAATTGAAGGAATTTTAATTTTAACAGGAAGCATCAGTGTTGATGGTAATGGAAATCCATTAAGAGATTAAATAAGTGAATAGATTAAAAAACGGATTGATATTATTTATTTTAATTAGTTTTTTAAGTTTAATAGCAATTATGCCAGTAGCTTGTCTTTTTAAAACAGTTACTGGTATTTCTTGTCCTGCTTGCGGAATGACAAGGGCTTTTATATCTATTTTAGATTTTGACTTTCTAGAAGCTTGCTATCACAACTTACTTAGTATTCCCCTTTTTCTCTTTCTTATCTATTCTGCCATAATGTTATTGAAAGACTTTATACAAAATCGTTTTTCCCATATTCCTCGTGTCTTACAATTTTTAGGGCAATATTCCTTTATATTTATCCTTTTATTAATCATTAGTTTTATTTTTAATAATATTAAATGATTGCTTTATCTCTTTAGCAATTGGGCATTATTATATGTTTTAGTAAAAATGAAAAGAGTTTCTATATATTTAAATAAGAAACTCTTTTTATTTTATGCAATTAACAAATTAATATAATAAGTCACACAAGTAGCACCTGCAAGGATAATTGCTCCTACTTCTAATGCTCTTGAATCTTTCTTTGATGGATCTTTTAGTTCTTTTTGATCTTTGTTATATGCAGAAAGAACTGATACAATAATTCCTACAATAGCAATAATAAATGCTGGTGATCTAACACTGTCAAAGAAAGACATCATAACACCTATAACGCTTATTCCAAAAGAGATAACTCCTATCATAACTCTTTTCCTCCTTCTTTTGTATGATAAATTCATTTGAATTATATCATTAGTCATTTTTATTTGCAATATTTTTAGACAATATTTTCCATTTCTTTTACATATGCATTCAATTTTTTATTTTATCTTCTTTTTTTCTTTTTTTTAGGTTTTCTAATATGGTGTCCTATATAAGCTACTACTCCAACTCCTACTGCTACCTCTACAGTATATCTGGCATAATCTCCCCAAGTTTTTTTATTTTCTTTTGCCTCTTCTCCTTCTTCTATTTTTTGAGTACCATCATCATCTTTAAAAACTCCCAATATACTATTATCTTGTTTTTCCTCTTCATTATTACTTATATCCGTTTCATCATCCTCATCTTCTTTATTCGTATTTACCTCTACATTTTCACTCGTACTATTATTTTTATCATCTGAATTTTCTATTGGTTTCTTTGTAGTATTGATATTGGTTGTAGAACTATTTGTTCCTACACTTCCTCCCTTTATTCCAATTGTTATAGAATTTCCACCTACATTTTTTTCTTCATTTCCGTCTGAAATTTCAAAATTATTTACTTTAACCCACGCACTTTTTCCTGCTTTTTTATTTACTTTAAATGTAATTTTAAATACATTCTCGTCCTTAGTTGCAAATTGGTTCTTAACTGCAATAAGTCTTCCAGTTTGTTCATTATACATTGGATCTGACCATTTGCTTTCTCCTTCAATTCCCTCTAGTGTTAAGGATTTCTTATCATATTCTAGTACAGCACCTATTGCAATAACCCCTTTTTCTGTTTGCATATTAGCCATTTTAACATATACAGAAAATTTTTCTTCACTACTTACTTCCTTTTTAGAAGTACTTAGTTTTACATTACAATTAATTGTTGCATGGGCTTTATTAACAAATATTCCCATTAATAAAATTGTCAAAATAAGTGCTACAGTTAGTTTCTTCAATAATTTCATCTTTTTGTATTTCTCCTTTTTCTTCATTTAAATATTTTTTATTTTAACATAACGAAATTATTTTGACAATATCCTATTCTAAATTAGATTTATATCCTAAAAAGCTCTATTAGCAAGCAGTTAAAGAATATATAAAAATAAAAACCAGCTTAATAAACTAGTTTTTAGATTGGCTCTCCGTGTTGGACTTGAACCAACGACCTATCGGTTAACAGCCGAGCGCTCTACCAACTGAGCTAACGGAGATTATTTAACTTTAATTATTATAGTATATATGATAGACAAGTGCAATAGATTTTATACAAATTTCACAAAAATTTTATACTATTTTCTTAAAAGCTGTTGGCAAAGCATAGTCTTTTTCTAACTGCTTTTTGGATATCCAAATAAATTCTTCATTTTCTTTTTCAACAGTTATTCTGTATGCCACCATTTTCCATGTAATATGTGTAAAAATATGTTGATGCTCTCCTATATTTTCTATCTTCGTACTTTTCAAATTCCATTGCTTTAATACTTCTTCTATGTCTTTTAATTCTTCTATCCTTCCTTTACTATTAGGAAGTTCATACATTCCATTTAATACTCCCTTTTCTCTTCTCTTCCTAATTGCCATTTTACCATCTTGACTTTCTAATAGAAAAACTGTTTTATCCTCTTCTTTTCGTTTTATCTTCTTTTCTCTTACTGGAAGCTTTTGTGCTACTCCTTTTTCATGCGCAATACAAATTCTTTGTAAAGGACATTCTTTGCAATTAGGTTCTCCATTTGGTAAACATACTAATTCTCCTAATTCCATTAATGCTTCATTAAAATCCCCTGCTTGGAAATTCTTATCTTGTTTTTCCATAAGTCTTTTTAACTCTTCTGTTACTTCTTTTTTAGTTTCTGGTAACAATACATCTTTTTCGCTAGCTAATACTCTTGCAATTACCCTTAATACATTACCATCTACTGCTGGTATTCTTTCATTATATGCAATAGATGCAATTGCTCCTGCTGTATATTCTCCAATTCCTGATAAAGTTATTAACTCTGTATAAGTGTTTGGCATTTTTCCTTTATACTCTTCTTCTATAGTTTTAGCCGCTTTTTGCAAGTTTCTAGCCCTGTTATAGTAGCCTAGTCCCTCCCATAGTTTTAATAATCTTTCTTCTGGAACATTTGCCAAATCCTGAATCGTTGGTAATTCCTTCATAAAACGTGCATAATATCTCTTTACTGCTTCTATTCTTGTTTGTTGTAACATAATCTCCGAAATCCAAATACAATAAGGATTTTTATTTTCTCTCCATGGCAATATTCTCTTATTTTCTTGGTACCATTCTAGTAATGGCTCTACTATTTCTTCTAATTTCTCTTTCATAACTTTTCCTATCTTTCATAAAAGAAACCACACAAGTTATTTTATTCTTGTATGGCTTATCATTTTGGCGGAGTAGGTGGGATTCGAACCCACGGCCCCCAAAAAGAAGGTACTGCAGTTCCAGTGCAGCTCGTTATGACCACTTCGATACTACTCCAATTCATTTGTAAGTCGTATTATATACTAAAATCCTGTAGAAATCAATTCCTTTCTACAGGATTTCCTCTATTCTATTTTTTTCTTCTTAAAATCCAATTATTTTCTACCTCTATTGGTAATTCCATTAAAACAGTTTGACCTGCCTTTCCTGGATTAACAGTTTCTATTCTTTCTCCTGTTTCTGTATCCCATAAATCTTGAATCTCAAAAACTGTTGGTTCAATTTCTCCTGGAATTAAAATTTCCATGCTATCTCCTACCGTTAGCTTATTCCTTATTTCAATTAAGTACTTTTTCCCCTCTTTATTTTCTAGCACCTTTCCGCCAAACTCATAATCTGGGTTGTATTGTTTTCCTTCATATTCTTGGAAATCTTTGTTATTTCTATCATTAAAATAGAAAGTTGTTAATCCTCTTGTTTTTGTTTTCTCTAACTCTTTTAAATATTTGGTATAATCATAATTCTCTGGATTTTTTAGATAATCGTCAATTGCATTACGATAGCTATTTACTACAGACGCTAAGTAATATTCCGTTTTTAACCTTCCTTCTATTTTCAAGCTATTTACACCTAGTTCTATAATCTCTGGAATTTCTTTAATTAAGCACATATCCTTAGAAGAAAAGATATATGTTCCATTGTCATCATGTTCTACTGGCATTAAGTTGCCTGGATTATTATGTTCCTCTACATATACATTATATGCCCATCTACAACTTTGCGCACAATCTCCTAGATTAGCACTTCTACTAGCCAAGAAATCACTTAAAAAGCATCTTCCCGAATATCCAAAACAAATTGCTCCATGCACAAACATTTCAACATCTACTTCTGGATTTTTCTTTTCCATAATTTCTCTAATTTGTTCTTTATTTAATTCTCTTCCTAAAATAACTCTTTTAGCTCCATTTTTATGCCAAAAATTAGTAGCATGATAACTTACTGTATTAGCTTGTGTACTAACATGAATTTCTACATCTGGCGCATATTCCTTTAATACTTCCATTACTCCACCATCTGAAGCGATGATGGCATCTACTTTTAATTCATTTAGCATTTTAGCTTGCTTTTTAATTTCTTCATAATAAGTATCCCATGCATATATATTAATGGCTGCATATACTTTCTTACCTATGCTATGTGCATACTCAATTGTTTTTGCTAAGTCATCATTATCTACTTCTGCTCTACTTCTTAATGATAAGGTACCTGTACCACAGTAAACTGCATCTGCTCCATATAAAAAGGCAGTTTTTGCTTTTTCAAAAGAACCTGCTGGTGCTAATAATTCTGGTTTGTTTTTTGTTTCCATTCTTCTTCTCTCCTTCTATTGCTTTGTCCATTATACAATTTTTATATACCTTAGTCAATAAAATGTATATAATAAAAACGATGTCTGCGCAAGGCGAGCTTGCGAGCGCCTGTCGCTTTCTTCATATTAAATAATATAAATAGAGAAGAAAGCAACAGTAAAGACAAGTATTATTATATATATTTTATTTACAAACTACTAAAAATTTGATATTATAATAACCAATAGAAGGAGATTAACTATATGAAAAAAACAAAAAAGAAGGTAAGACTATCTAGAGTTCAAACTTATATATTATATTTCTTTGTATTTGCTTTTATGGGGTGGCTTATGGAAACTATTTATGCTATTTTTACTTTAGGTCATTTTGTAAAAAGGGGCTTTCTCTATGGACCTCTTTGTCCCATTTATGGTTATGGCGCCTTAATGCTTATCCTATTTCTAGGTAAATACAAACATAAAGATTTACAATTATTTATATATGCAGCTATCATTTTCTCTGCTTTTGAATATATTGTTAGTTTTGGATTAGATGCCTTATTTTCCATGCATTGGTGGGATTACACAGGCGAATTTATGAATTTAAATGGTCGTATTAGCATTTTCTATTCTTTCGCTTGGGGTATTATTGCTATTTTATTTATTAATCATGTCTATCCTTTTTTAAAGAAAAAAATGAATTGGATTTTATCTAAAATTCCATATAGCCTACAAACTTTATCTGTCAAATTATTTTCTAGTGTTTTTATTGTAGATACCATCGCCTCCTGTGTACGTTATCTAGTTTAATGATTTAAGACCATACATCACAAGTATGGTCTGTTATTATATATTACTTAATTTTAGAAATCGCAAGTCCATCTCCCACTTCTAAAATCTCTGTTTCAAGATTTGTATCATTTGTTATATTTGCAATATATTCTCTTAAATTTCTAACTGCTGTACGTTGCTTATGCTTGTTATAATCTCCCATAACATATCCCTTATATAGCACATTATCTGCTATAATTATAGTTCCTTTATGGCTCATTCTCAACGCTTGTTCTAAAAAGAATGGATATTTTCCTTTTGCTGCATCAATAAAAACAATATCATAGCTTTCTTGTAGAGTTGGCAAAATTTCTACTGCATCACCTTCATAGATTTGAATTTTTTCTTTCACATCCACTTTTTTGATATTTTCTCTTGCTTGCTTTACTCGTTCTTCTTCTCGTTCTATTGTATCTATTCTACCATTTGGCTGTAAATATTCTGAAAAGCAGATGGCTGAATAGCCAACTGCTGTTCCAATTTCTAATATTCTACTTGGTTTCATTTCTCTTAAAATCTTTGCTACAACTTCTAAAGTATCATCCATAATAATTGGTATATGATCTTCTAAAGCCTTTTGCTTGATTTTTTCTAATTCTTGTTTATTCATTTTTCTTTCCCTTATTCTGCACTACTTCTTCTTGCCATTCTTTCTCTTGTTTTGTTATCTAAAATTTTCTTTCTTAAACGAATATTTTTTGGTGTTACTTCTACAAGTTCATCTTCTGCAATAAATTCAATTGCCTTTTCCAATGACATTTGAATTGGTGGAACTAAACGAAGTGCATCATCAGAACCAGACGCTCTAGTATTTGTTAAATGTTTCTCTTTGCAGACATTAATAGAAATATCTTCATTTCTAGAATTAACACCTACAATCATTCCTTCATATACTTCTACACCTGCACCAATTAATAATTCTCCTCTTTCTTGTGCATTGTATAAACCATATGTAATAGATGTTCCTGGTTCAAAAGCTACTAGTACCCCTCTTGTTCTTGCTTGAATATCACCTTTAAATGGCTCATAACTATCGAAAATGCTATTCATAGTTCCTTCACCTTTAGTGTCTGTTAAAAATTCTGTTCTATATCCAATTAATCCTCTTGCCGGAACTTTAAATTCTACTTTAGTATGTCCTGCTTCTGCTGGTTCCATGTTAAGCATTTCAGCTTTTCTTCTACCCAATTTTTCAATAACATTTCCAATGCAATCATCTGGTACATTCACTACTAATCTTTCCATTGGTTCAGATTTTACACCATCAATATCTTTGATAATAACTTTGGGACGAGATACTAAAAGTTCAAAGCCTTCTCTTCTCATCGTTTCAATTAATACTGATAAGTGTAATTCTCCACGTCCACATACTTCAAAACTATCAGGTGTATCTGTTTCTTTTACACGTAAACTAACATTTCTTTCTAATTCTTTGAACAATCTGTCACGAATATGTCTTGAAGTAATGAATTGCCCTTCTTTACCTGCTAGTGGTCCATTGTTAACACTAAATGTCATAGATACAGTTGGTTCATCAATATCTACGAAATCAATCTTTTCTGGGTTATTCATATCACATACTGTTTCACCAATATTGATATCGCTAATACCTGAAATACAAACAATATCTCCTGCTGTTGCTTCTTCTACTTCTACTCTTTTTAGTCCTTCATATGTAAATAATTTAGCAAGTTTTCCTTGTACTACTTTGTCGTCTTTTTTGCATATACTAACTGCCATACCTGATTTAATAGTTCCACGTTCGATTCTTCCTACTGCAAGTCTTCCTAAATATTCATCATAATCAATATTAGAAACTAGCATTTGTAATGTTCCTTCTTGTTCACAAGCTGGGGCATTAATATTTTCAATAATAGTATCAAAAATACAAGTAACATTATCGCTTTCTTCTTCTAAACTCATTTTAGCAATTCCATTTTTGGCTGATGCATATACTACTGGGAAGTCTAGTTGGTCATCATTAGCATTTAGTTCAATAAATAACTCTAATACTTGGTCAACTACTTTTAATGGATTTGCTCCTGGTCTATCAATTTTATTAATGACTACAATTGGTTTTAAGTTTAATGCTAAAGATTTTTTTAGCACTTCTCTTGTTTGTGGCATTGGTCCTTCAAAAGCATCAACTAATAAAAGTACACCATCTACCATTTTTAGTACACGTTCTACTTCTCCACCAAAGTCAGCATGTCCTGGAGTATCCACAATATTGATTTTGATATTGTTATACATAACTGATGTATTTTTAGAAAGAATGGTAATTCCTCTTTCTTTTTCAATATCTCCTGAATCCATAATTCTTTCTGATACTTGTTCATTTTCTCTAAATACATGACTTTGTCTTAAAAGTGCATCTACTAATGTTGTTTTTCCATGGTCTACGTGTGCAATAATTGCTATGTTTCTAATATTTTGATTGTTCATTTTTGATTACCCCTTATATTTTTATTTAACATGATACATGAGTTAATAGTATATCTTTCTTCTTTTTCATACGCTCGTCTCATTGGCGTATGATTCTAAGAAATAATATCTTTAAAATACTCTCTTTGCTCTTCAATACTTTTTTAGCAAATGTTCCTCGACTATTCAAAAGTGCGAAAGATATACTATTAACTCATTGTTCAATTATTTAATTTAACAAAATAATTATCACAAATATTATAAACTACTTATTCACATTTGTCAACATAATGATATTATCCATAATCTCTTGACTTACTTTTTCCAAAACCTCTTTTTCTGGCTTGCTTGACTTGTATTCACTAAAATCTAATGGTTTTCCATAATTTAAAGTTACTTTGTGAAATGGCTTCATATCTCCAATAATACCAACTGGAATAACTGGCACTCCTGTTCTTAATGCCATAAATGCTGCACCATTTTGTGCTTTTCCATTTTTACTCATTCCATTTCTAGTTCCCTCTGGGAATAACATTAACATTTCACCGTCTTTTAGTACTTTTAAAGAGTGTTTCATAGATTCAATATCTTTTCCGCCTCTTTTCACTGGAAATACCCAACATTTTTCCGCAAACCAACAGATGAATTTATTTTTAAATAGTTCCGCTTTTGCCATAATATGCATTTTTCTATTCGTACATGCTACAATAATTGGTGGATCCCAATTAGATGTATGATTGGCACACATAATATATGCCCCTGTTCTCGGTACATTTTCTTTTCCTATTTTTCCAACTCTAAATGCAATATAGCAAAACATACGTATCAAAAATACAATTACTGCTCTCATTTGATTTCTCCTTTATTCTATTGACTTTGCCTTTTTAAAGATATAATGTTTTATTTTTGTCTTTTCTTCATTGTCCTTTTTTAATGCTATGTAAATTGAAACAATAGCTAAAATAATTAGTATTCCTAAGAATACTCCTGCAGTATCTATTCCGACATCCTTCCAAGAAGGTCCTCTCCCGTGGTACAAAACTTTGATGGAATTCATCTGATATTGCATAAATAATTCCTACTATTAAACTGATTCCTAGTCTTGTTCTTAATTTAAAGGGAAATGTACAAAGAAATGCCATGATACACATTCCTACTACTGTATAAATTGAAAAATGTGCTAGTTTTCTAACAATTGGTTCTCCATGTTCAATTAATTTTTGTCTTGTTTCTATACTTAAACTCTTTGTATATGGAAATCGATTTACAAACTCTGTTGTAACTTTATTACTTAAACTTCCTGATTCTATTCCATCTTGCGCTGAAAAACTGAATATAACATAAAATGTGCCTAATAGCATAAGCATAGAAATTATTCTGATAATAGTTCTTTTCATTATTTTCTCCTTTTTTGCTCACACTATTTTAACACATTTTTTTGGTTTGTTCAACTTATTACTTTTCTAACGGTACTACCCTTAAAGTATATCCCATAGGATACAGTAATTTAAGCAATGTATATATTTGTGGAGAATTAGTCTGTTTTTCAATTCTAGCAATAACTGGTTGTTGTATTCCACTTATTTTGCTTAATTCCCTTTGAGTTAAATTATTTTTCTTTCTTGCTTCAATAGTAGCCCTTATAATATCCATTTCTAGTTTTATTGCTACCTCTTCTTCAGGACTAATATTTAATTCTTTTTCAAACTCATCCCATTCCATAAATTTTTCACTCATTCTTTTCACTCCTATCTATATAATCCTTTAACAATCTTTTTGCCTTTTCAATTTCTCTCTTTGGCGTTTTCTGAGTTTTCTTCATAAATACAGTTAGTAAAATAAATTCATTATTCTCTAAATATGCTAAAAGTATTCTATCTCTCAAAGGTCGTAGTTCCCATATATTCTCAACAATATGTTTCATGTATGGTATTCCTAACTCTAATCCATATATCGTCAACATTCTTATATAAGATATTACTTTATTAAATTTTATTTTACTATTTTTATTATTACTTTGCCTTAAACTTTTAATATATTCTTTAACTTCACTTTTGCCATTTTTACCTTCATATATTTTTATATTATACATTCTGTCACTCCTCTTGCTCTATATTTATGATAACATTCAAGTTATCATATGTCAATGATTGTTTTGGAATTTCTATAGAATTTCTTGAAATAAATAAATTGAACTCAAAATACATTTATATAATACTTCTAAAGTTTTACATTTGTCAACATTAATCGATAGACAAACTTCTACAAAAATTGACAAATATCAAATTTCTTACTATTTAAAAAAGGATGCTATTTTAATTAGCATCCCCTTATATAAATCTTATTTTTCCATAATATCCTTTATTTGCTGTTTTGCTTTTGCTACAGAATCATTATCTGGAACCATTGTATATAACAATTGACTTCCCATAGAATACGTAGGATTATTTGCTCCTGTTCCTATTAAAGAATTAGTTTTTATTGTCCAAGATGACATGTCATTTAACTGCCCTTTTACTAAGCTACTTATTTCATCCTGTTTAATATTCGTTTGGAAACTTCCTTCTAATGCATCTAAAATATTAGTATACTTTGTTAATAACGTACTACTATTTAAAACTTTCTTCATAGTTGCTTCAATAACATATTGTTGATTTTTAATTCTTTGATTATCGCCATCTGCAAAAGAATCTCTTTCTCTACTAAACGCTAATGCTTCTTCTCCATTAATATGGTTGCTTCCTTTTTTGAACGTATAATATCTTGTTTCTTCATCGTTATGTGCAGTAAAGTTATAGTCTGATTGTACATCAATTCCACCTAAAGTATCTACTAATTTAATAACTGTTGTAAAGTTGACTCTCACATAGTAATTAATATCTATTTCTAGTAAATCTTCCACTGTTTTTACGGTCTCATTAATACCATAAATTCCTGTATGTGTTAATTTATCCTTTGCCCCATAACTATGTAATGTTACATAGTAATCTCTTGGTATAGAAGTCAATAATACCTCATGTGTATTAGTATTAATTGTTGCAAGAATATTAGCATCACTTCTAGCTACATTACTAATACTTCCAGAAGTGTCAATTCCACTAATATATACATTAAAAATTCCATTTTTTATAGTGGTTCTTGAGTCTTTCTCCTCTTTTTCTTCTTTTTTTATCTCATGTTTTGCTGTATATAAGATTTTAGTATTGCCTCTATAATTCTCTACTTCTTCCTCCAAAATACTATTTTGTACTGAACTGACAAAAATAGCTTGTATTTTATTGTTCATTAGATTATTCCCTAAATCTGTTAAACTATCTCGAGTAATTGCAGTAGTAATATTTTTATTTCCAATATCTTGTTGTGCATCTTCTGGTGCTTGAAATAAATATACAATTTGCTTCTCAAGATCTTCTATTTTTTCATATTTGCTATCTTTTTTCACAATAACATAATATTCTTCTGTTTGAGTAACTTCTTGAAATACATTATCTAAAAATTTCCCTGTTGCTAAAGTATAGTTTGTTACAAAAATATATACTCCTGAAAGTAACAAAATAATTGCTAAACATATCATGTTTAATCTTGGAGTTTTATGTACCTTTAATACTCCTATTATCATAGCTAAAGTAAAGAAAATTTCAGCAATTGTAAATATAGTGATATAAATTCCTGGTAATAAATTTAGTTTTATTACTGAAATATAAAATATAATTGTAATTACAACATAAACAAATGCTATTAATTTTAGAAAAATATCCAACTTTTTATTTCTTTCTATCTTTTTCGTTTGATTTTCCATATTTATCCTTCTTTCTTTTGCTTTTAGCATTTAGTAATTTTATACTATTCAAACATATCATAATTAAGGATGGTATCATCTTCTATTTCTATTTTTGCAGTTTTCCCTATTATTGTATCAATTTTAGTTGGTGATATTCCTGTTCCTGGTCTTTTAAAAGTTAACATATCACTTTGTATTATTGCTCCTTTTTCTATTTTACCAAGTGAAACAATTGACCTTCTTGCATTAGCTCTAGCTTTAGTTTCTGATTCCAAACATTTTATTTCATAACTTCCTCTAATTTTATCTATAAATGCTATATCTTCAATGATTTTCTTCGCATCATTTGGATCCATTGCATGATAATGATCATTTCCTTTTAAAGTCTTATCTAATGTATAGTGTTTTTCTATAACACTTGCACCTAAGTTATATGCTGTTTTTATAACATCATAACATTGATCTGGCTTAGTATGATCTGAATATCCAATGATAACCTCTTTATATTTTTGACTTAAACTAATAATTTTATTCAAATTTGCATGTTCATATGGAGTAGGATACTCTAAAACACAATGTAACAATACAATCGGCTGCTCATTTACTTTTCTAATAGTTTGAATTGCCATATCAATTTCCTCTTCATTAGATGCACCTACTGATAACAAAATTGGCTTATTCTTTTTTGCTTGGTGTTCTATAAAGGGTAAGTTACTTAAGTCAGAAGATGATATTTTATAAATACCCATTAATTTATCTAAATAGTCAGCTGACTCCATATCAAAAGCAGTTGATAAAAACTCTATCTCTTTCTTTTTACAATATTCACTTAATTCTTTATATTCTTCATATCCAAACAAATCAAATTTTTTAAATAATTCATATTGTGACTTTGTTGGTTCTTCTGTTATATCCCAATAATATGGCGATTCCCTTGCTGCTAAAGTTTCTGCTTTATATGTTTGAAATTTCACTGCATGAATTCCTGCTTTTTTTGCTTCATCTATCATTAACTTTGCTGCTTCCATCGGAGTAATATTCATCTTCTTTGCAATATCATAATAGTTAACTCCTATTTCTGCAATTAGTGTAAACTTTCCTTGTTTTGCTCTTTCAATAATCGCTTCCATCTTTTCATCTCCTCTTTAATTCAATATTAAATCCACTTCTCTATTTAGTCCATCTTTTAAATCATTCTTTAACATTAGTTCTCTCATTTCTTTCCTTATTTGTGGAGTTTCGATAAGCCACTCTAACGTATTTTTTATTGTTTCTTCTGAAAGGTTCTCGCCTAGTCCTAGATTCATAAATCCATTAGGCATTTGTGCAAAAGTATGTAATAATTCTCTTTCATTCTGTGCTAATACAATAGAAGGAACTCCTAAACTTGCTAATTCATATACTGTTCTTCCTTGTGAAGTAAAAGCAATATCAGCTTGTTGCATATACATACTAATATTATTTACATCATTTAAAACCTTTATATTACTCTTTTCATCTGATAATAAATCGTTTTCTTTACAATTATATCCAATACCTGTTATAAATGTAAAGCAAATTTTAGGATATGTCTTTGTTATTTCCTTCGCTATATTATATACCTTTTTTGTCAAGTTAGCTGGATCTGTTCCACCAAATACAACCAGTATGTTTTCTATTTCATTACAAAATTCCTTTGGCTTACTAACTAAAAATTCATTTCTTAAGCATACATACTTTGAACCACAGTATTCATTTGCATTTTTCTGTTCATTATATAATGCATTGATAACAATATCAGCATATCTTGCGCCCGTCCCCATATCCTCTATGGTCACTACTTTTTCACATAGTTCTTTCAACTTTTTAATATACTTTTCTTCTGTATCTAAACAATCATTTACAATAATATTTGGTTTGTACTCCTCTAAGAACTTAAAAAAGTCTTTGTCATTTTGAATAGTTATATATTGCATGTAAGAATCTTGAATCTTCTTCAAACCTTCTGCATGCTTTTCATTTGTTACAATGATAACCTCATGCCCTGTCAATGCATATGCTAATGTTAAAGAATGATAGACATGTCCCATTCCAATTTTTTTGTATCCATCACATCTAAAAACAATTTTTTTCTTTTTTAATAAATTTTCACATAGCATCCAATCTTCCTTGCTATCAATATCTACACTTTCTTCTTCTGGCACTTCATAAATAGAAACTTTCTCTCCTATTCTAGACATCTCTTTCATTATATCTCTTTTTGTAATAAGAAAAGCTCCTGTTTCAACATAATTTTTAGGAAGTAATTGTCTATTTAATCTCTTTTCATACTGAGGAACAATTTGCTTGTCTTTTTCTCCCCATGACAGATGTGGTCTATTTACTGCACTAATAATAGTATCATAATTATTCTCTATAAAATTTTCTATTGCATTATCTAAAGTACTAACTTTCAGAACTGGTGAAGTAGGTTGTAACGTTATGACAATATCATACTTTTTCTTTTTTTGTTCTTCTGTCTTTATAGTTGCATCATAAATAACTGGGTCTAACGTTATATGATCTTCTGCTAAACTATTATCTCTTATTATAACCTCTGCTCCATAGCACTTAGATATATTAACTATTTCCTCATCATCTGTCGTTACTACAACATCTGTTATATATTTTGAATGCAAACTATTTTTTATAGCATATGAGATTAACGGTTCTCCATTCATTAGTCTAACATTTTTTCTTGGTATTCCTTTTGAACCGCCTCTTGCTGGAATAACTGCTAATATGTTCATTTTTTTCTCCTTTACTTCTTTCTATTTTTCCATCCTTTGACTTTCTCTATTATACTTTTTCTTTGCTCTTTATTCAATAAAACAAAATAGTTTACACTTGCTATTATAATAGCTGCTATTGCACCCGCAATAATTAATGTTAACCAACTATCTATTGTTATCACATTCTTTATTATCATTGCAATAATAATAGCATAAAGTACTGCAAAAATATTTAATAGGAGATCTTTATAAAATGTATACCAAGGAGCTCCTATACATTTAGCTGCATAAGGCATCAAGACTACAACATTTCTAATGGTTACTAGTACAACACTAACTCCTGCAATAGCAATTAGTCCTAATGAAGTATATTTAACTGTTATATATGTTACTATTAGGCTAATAATTCCTGTAATAATAACCGCAATCGATGGTACTTTTAATTTATTAAAAACAGTAAAAACATTTAACATAACATAAGAAACAGCACTAACCAAACACACTCCGACTGTAATAATTCCCAAAATATACATATAATGTATTTCTTCTCCATTATTATTACCTAGCCATAATGTATAAAATTTATCAGCATATGCTATCAGTATTCCATACATAATGCTATGAAAGAAAAGTAAGATTTTTATAGAACTTCTTATCTTCTCTAACATCAGTTTTTTATTATCTTTATATTCTGCATAACTTATTGTTAAATTAGGCATAAAGGCATTAGTAATTGTGGATGTTAATGATGACATATAATTTGGTATTGTTTGTACCAATGATAACGTTCCCATTGCTGATGCACCTATCAATATATTAGATAATAATAGGTCTAACTCACTTAATGCAATCCCGCCTACTCTACTAACAGTATTCCAAATTCCAGAGGATATTAATTCTTTAATACATCCCTTATCAAATAATTTCTTATCTATTTTCACTTCTGGAGTTAGTTTTTTATAATATCTAATATTCATCACTAATGAAATTAATGAATATATTACTGTTGCAATTCCTATATAGAAAATATATGGATTTAAAAATGTGTAGCAAAGGAATATTATAATAGCCTTTGTAATTGATGCGATAATACTTACTTTAGCAGATAAGTCCACTCTATTTTTAGCAAATGTAGAAATTGCAAATACATTAGATATTAAGTCTATTGCTATGTTAATAAATAAAAATGTCCATAATATTTTTACATCTACTATACTGTTATCTGCTATATTAACTATATTTTGCATAAATATAACCACTAAAGCTAATGGTATAGCAATTACTAAACATATAATCAGATTAGCTAAAAATACTGATGAAAAATATTTACTTGCACTATCATATTCTTTTTTCTGTATCCTAATCGTAATAAATCTACTTGCCATAGAATTAAGTGCAAGTGTTATTAATGCAACATAATTCTCAAAATTATTTCCTAATGCCAAAAAGCCATATGTCTCTTTTCCTACATTTTTCACTATATATGGTGTCAAAAAGAAACTAATAACAAATTTAACTGCGAAGGCTATACAGTTTGCTACTATGTTGATTGTTAAACGCTTATTACTACTTTTTTCCATTGATTTCTCCATTTTTGTATTTTTTTACCCACTCAGACCCTAAGGTAATTTTACTCTCACAAAAGTTAATAAAATCTATTGATGTTGAAAATGCGGTAATACATTTTCTAATTAATATATTATCCATAAAATTTAATATCTCAATTGGAAAGCCATTCTCTAAAATAATGTATTCTTTAGACATTTGGGTGTAATCAACTTCGTCTCTTGGATGTGGCTTAATAACAATGGTACCTTCCATATAATTTTGTATTATATATTGATACATTTCCATTTGTTGTTTTTCATTACTTAGAAATTCATCTTTATATAGTGGTTGTGTCAATAATATTGAAACTTCTCCTTTTAAATTTAATGGCTTATCTAAAAATACTTCTATAATCTTTTCTTTTTCATCTTTTTCCAGTTTTGAAAATAATTCACTTCGTGGTACTTCTATAAACTTGTCCTTAAAAAATACGTCTATATCTTTCTTTGAATTTACTTCAATGTTTTGTACATATTTTGAAGTGCCAAAAGAACAAGTTATGTCATTAGTTAATATTCTTAGTTTATATTTTAGCCCTTTAAAATTATAATGCCTTTCTATATTTTTGTAGCAATCTAAGCCATCCTCAATAATATGATAATTCATCTTTTGCATTCTTAAGTATATCCCTATAATTGAATTATCATTAAATATATAAACTTCCTTATTAACTAAAAAATCCAAATTATAAGCTTCTCTTATTCTCCTTTTTAATCTTCTTCTTCTTAAAAAAATATTTCTTGTTGCAGGTATCTTTTCAATTTCCTCTGTGTCTTTATAATTAAAAAGATAAATGTTGTCAAATAGCTCTAATAATTTAATTTTTTTATATAGCTTATCTATTTCTTTTAAAGTTCCATATAATACTATATCATTTTTCTGTGCATTTGTATCTTGCATATTTTTAATTAAAGTAATTAAAACATGATATTCTGTATGGCATATAAAAATTTTCTTCATTTTATTCCTCATCTTATACATCATATTAAAAAGAAAGTTAAAAGCATTCTTTTTGTGTACATAGAAAGTGCTATCATATGAATTAATAGCAATATTCTAATTAGTATAATTGCATTTTTATATTTGCTATTAGATATATCTCTTCCTAAAAATATATTCTTTTTAGTAATTATAAATAAATAGCCGTTTATTATAATAAAACCAATTACTCCAAAGTTATATAAAAAGTCAATATAACTACAATGAGAGCATTCTGCTGCTCCTAAGTAAGCTGTGTATAATGTTTTAGTAGTCATATCGTTCCCAAATAGTATATTTCCTATTGGTCTATTAAAGGATGCTGTGAAAAATGTCTTTATTAAAGGAATTCTTCCTGAAGATATTCTATCCCAATCTCCTTCTAACAATTTTTGTTTTAAAAAGTTTATTCTATTAATTATACTATTGTTAGTTTCTACATTATTTTGATTTTCTTCTGGAATAACATTATTTTCTATTTTAGGTTCCTCTTCTGGTATGTTTATATTAGTTTGTTGATTATTCTCTATTTTAGGAGTATTATCTATTAGTTGCTTTTCCATATTAGATATTAACTTTGTAACCCCAAATATCATTATGGTTAATAATACTATAATAAGCCATTCTTTCCATTGTATACGAATTTTTTTTCTTTGCATGATCACATAAATTAGTAACATTACCCCTAGAACAGCTAATCCTGTTACACTTATCGTTGCAATGTCAGCATTAATCATGATTGCAATACCTACATATGCACACCATTTATGTTTTATATCATCTTTTAAAAATAGTAATGAGGCAATTCCTAAATTAATAAACATGCTCATAAAATTAGGCTCATATGTTCCTTTAAACCTTAGTGAAATTTCTTCCCCTTCATATTCTGCTAAAAAATTATTTGTAATGAGGCCATATAATATACTTATTAATGAAGCCCAAACTATTGTTAGTAACAATTGCTTTATAAATTTTTCCATTTCCTCTGTATCATTTGGCTTTATGCACATTGAAAACATTAAAAATATTAAAATATTAACAAATGTTATAGCAACCTCTAAGCTAATAGATTGATATGTAATTATTCCCACTATAAATGAGATAACAAAAAATATAGCAACACCAATTTGGTATTTATTTGGTTTCACTTTATTTTTTATAATAAATATCCCTAATTTTAATATAATTACTACCATTACCATTCTTGATATCGAACCTTTTATAGGCTCAAAGATTAAAATTTCGTCAAAGAATGATAAAAATAAATAAATATACAATAAATTCTTATTATCCTTTACTATTGCTATTTCTAATAAAATAGCAATAGTAAATATTCCACCTAAGACGATATGTACATTGAATAGCATTACTAATAAAGTAAGCTCTACTAAAATTCTAACAAATTGATTTGTCTTTAATGTATCTACTATTTTTTTAACTATTTCCATTCTCCCATTCCTTTTTGTTTTTTGTAAAATCTAATAAATAATTTTGGATATTGCATTAAATATCCTTGAAATCTAATTAACCTATTCTTACTCTTCTGTGGTATCTTATATAGTTCTTTTTCTTTCACTAATTTTATAATTTCTGTTAAATTCTCATTAGTTGTACCATAAGCAATTGGATTTTTTAGTATAGACAAAGCAAAATTTGCAATTCTATCTTTCAAAAATTTATAGCTCTTTTTATCTTCAATTGTTTTTAGGAATTTCGTCAAACTATCCATTATTTCTATATAGCTATCAATCCACTTATTGTCCTTTGTCATATTAGTTGTAATGCTATCATCTCTTCTACGATAAATGTAAAATGTTGTATTATAATATTGTACTCTATTTGCACTGATAATCACTTTAGGTGAAAATTCTTCATCTTCAAATTTCAAGCCTGATTTAAAAGAAAATTTCCCTTTTAAATATTTCGTCTTATAGATACGGCTACAAGCCATTGGAAAATACATTTTATTCTTGGTAGATATATAAAAATATTCATCTCCAGTTAAGATTTCAGTAGTTTCTCTTTTAATCTCTTCTACACCTGATTGAATGTTTATGTCCGTTTCCGAAATTTCTTTCATATTCCCTTCCAAAATATCTAAATCATGCTCAATTGCTTTATCTACCATTTCTTCTAAGTTAGACATTTCAATCATATCATCACTATCTAAAAAACAAATATATTTTCCATTAGCTTGATTTATACCAGTATTTCTTGCTTCGCTAAGCCCTTTATTTTTGTCATGATATAGTATTGTTAAATTCTCGATATGATTATCTGTCACATAACCTTTTATTATCTCAATACTATTATCTGTTCCTCTATCGTCAATACATAAAACTTCAATTTGACTTAAATCTACGTCACTTTGATAGATAGAATCTAAACATTCAGTGATATACTTTTCTACATTATATACTGGTATAATAATACTTAATTTCATTTTTCCACTCCTATCCTGTTAGCTTTTCATGTAGTTTAGCAAAAATCTTTGCTAGAAATATCATTTTATAATTTAATAATTTGATAAATATCACTTTTGCTTTACTATATCTTTTCAGATATGGGTTTTTCAAAAAATTTGGATACTTCCTCTTAAATTTTCCAATTTCATCTACCAACTCTTTTTTGGATATTCTAGCTTTCAACATTACTAATAATTTTCCATAAAGTAGTTGTTCAATTGCTTTGAATTCAATTTCTTGTTGATATTTTTTTTGATCAATATATTCTATGAATCTTTCAAAAGTTATATCAAAAAAATCAAATTCTTCTATCCCTTTTCCCTTATTACTATTAGAAGCAGATGCCTTTCTTTGATAGTAATGATACAATGCTTCATTCATAAATATTGGCTTTTCTGCTAAATATGCTAGTACTGGAATAACAGTTAATTCTTCACATCTTTTTATGTCTTCTGGATAATAAATATTGTTATCTATAAATATACTTTTTTTAATCATTTTAGAGCATGAAGTTAATGTCATATAACTAATAATTTCTTGCTTTGTAATGATATCTTTTGCAAAGTAATTAGAAATGTCTACTTTAATATCTTTATTCTCATAACTAATATAATAATTAGCCATCACAAAATCTGCATTTTTTTCATTAGCTACTTTCATAAATTTTGAAATAGTATCTCTCTCATAATAGTCATCTGAATCACAAAATATAATGAAATTGCCTTTTGCCTCTTTAATTCCTAAGTTTCTAGCATATGATACTCCTTGATTCTTCTCTAAATATTTTGGTGTTATAAAAGAGTATTTTTCCACATATTGCTTTAATATTTCCTTCGATTGATCTGTAGATCCATCTTCAACTGCCAATATCTCAATTTTCTCTTTGTCGTAGTCTTGTTCTACTAATGAATCTAAACATTTTTCTAAATATTTTTCCACATTATATATTGGAACTATTACAGTTACATCTATCATCCTATTTACTCTTTTCCTTTTTCATAAATATTGCTTTTACTAAACCTACAGTAGTTCCCCAACCATAACTACAATGTAATATTAAAAATATAAATGGCAATAACAAATATTGTATATGGAAACCATTTTGTATTATAATTAATACTAAGTTAATAATATTAAATATCGCATATGCTCCTATTAATAGATATAGTGGAATATTTATATGAAACACTGCTAATACCGAGCAGAGTATAATCGCTAATACAAAAAACAAAGGTATGAAATGATATAACGCAAAACACTTTGGACAATATTTCATTGTAATGCCAATCCATTTTCCATTTCCATATTTCTGCTTTATCATTCCTTTTAAACTATTTCTAGCATGATGATATGATACAACATTTGGAGATAGCAAAAACTTATATCCAGCCTTTTTCATTCTATAATGCATTTCGTTATCTTCTGTCCTTGCTAATTTTTCATTATATGTTCCTACCTCATCAAATACTTTTTTGCGGTACATTGCGTGGGCCAAAGTACTAACATACTCTCTTTCATTTGTTCTTCTATATTTTGCAATTCCACTACCAAATAAAGACTGTTCTGCAATTAGTAATGTTTTTTGCCATTGAATATTCTCTGAAGTAACACTAATTCTATGTCCACCAACAATATTTTCACCTTTTTCCAATTCTTTCACATCTTCTTCAATAAAAGTATCTGGAAAAGTAGAATGTGCGTCTACTCGAACAACAGCTTCTCCTTTCGCTTCTTTTAATGCCACATTCCATCCACAAGGCAAAGTTCTTTTTGGGTTATCCAACACAAGAATTCTATTATATTCTTTTTCAAAATTCTTTTTAAACTGTTGCAATATTTCTTTTGTATTATCTGTTGATGAACTATCTACCAATATTACTTCAATTTGCTCATGTGAATATTTTTGCGCATTAAGTGACTCCAAACATTTTTCTATAACTCTTTCAGCATTATATGCTACAATAATAAATGTAACTAGCATAGCTTCTCCTTTTTATATATTATATAATCGTCTTAATACAAATCTTAATATCTTCTAATAAGCTAAACTTTTCTATATATTCCAAGTTATACTTCATCTTCTCTGGTAATACACGCTCTATATAAATATCATCTACTTTCTCGCCTTTATTCAAAAAAGTATCCATAATCTCATCTTCATTTTTATACTCAATACTAGCTCTTGAAGTTACTCCAGCTGGCATTAATAAAGTAGCCTTCATTTCATCATTATACTTGTCCACATATTTTGTCACTTCTGGTCTCGTACCAACAAAAGACATATCACCTTTTAAGATGTTGATTAATTGCGGAATTTCATCTAATCTGCATTTTCGTATTTTGCTACCTATTTTAGTAATTCTTGTATCTTGTCCTAATGTAATTAAACTTCCTTTTTTATCAGCATCTTGTACCATAGTTCTAAATTTAAAAATTCTAAACTTTTTACCATAAGTTGTGATTCTTTCTTGCCTATAAAATACAGGTCCTTTAGAATCTAATTTTATCCAAATAGATAAAACTAGAAAGATAGGTGATAAAATTACTAACAATATAAATGACATTATGATATCAAATATTCTTTTCAAAAATAGATTCACTTTCTTTTTAGCTAAAATATCATAATATCTTTTTACTTCTTCATTTTGTAAATCTTCTGGTAGTTTTTGATAGCTTTTTAAGATCATTTCATATACTCTCCCACAATTTTCACAAACTTCTCAATAATATAATCTACTTGCTCATTAGTTAATTTAGTATACAAAGGCAATGTGATTTCATTTTGATAAAATTCATAAGCATTTGGATAATTTTGGATGTCAAATTCTAAATTCTTATAAGCTGTTAGCATCGGAAGTGGTTTATAGTGTACATTACAAGCCACGCCTTCTTCTGCCATTTTGATAATAATTTCATTTCTTTGTTCTTCTGTAATTCCTTCTACTCGTAAAATATATAAATGCCCTGAAGAAGTATGCGTGTCATCTTTATGACTTAAAGGAATAATTGGCAATTCCTTTAAACCTTGATTATATTTTTCAATCATTTCTTGTCTTCTTTTTAAAAGTTCTGGATATCTTCTCATTTGCGCTAAGCCAATTCCAGCCATAATATCTGTCATATTACATTTATAGTATGGTGCAACAATATCATATTCCCAATTTCCTAATCCATTTTTATGCAAAGCATCTTTAGTTTGTCCATGTAATGACAATAATTGATATTGCTTGTAAACAGTTTCATTATCTAGTCCTTCTCTATTTTTCCAAACCACTGCACCACCTTCTGCTGTTGTTAAATTTTTCACTGCGTGGAAAGAAAATGTTGTGAAATCTGCCCATTCTCCAGACATCTTTCCCTCTCTTTGAGCCCCAAGTCCATGTGCACTATCGGAAATTACAATAACTCTATCATACAATTTTTGAATGTCATTCTTTGCTTGAAATAAACTTTTCTTCTTTTCTACTATCTCAAATATTTTATTGTAATTGCATACTATTCCTGCTATATCTACTGGTATAATAGCCTTTGTTTTTTCTGTAATTGCTTCTTCTAATTTTTGGTAGTCCATTTCAAAGTTATCTTTTTGAATATCTACTAAGACTACTTTTGCTCCCACATGAACAACTGGACTTGCAGATGCTGTATAAGTATAACTAGGAACAATAACTTCATCACCTACTCCTATTCCTAATATCCTTAGAGTCATTTCTAATGCTGCTGTTGCCGAATTTAAGCAAACTGCTTTTTCAGTATGGCATAATTCCGCTATTTCTTTTTCAAATTGTTTTGTTTTTGGTCCTGTTGTAATCCAGCCTGATTGTAGTGCTTCTATCACCTCTTTAATTTCTTCTTCACTAATATCAGGTGGTGAAAAAGGAATATTCATTTTTTCACTCATACATTTTCCTTCTTTCTAATTCTTTTCATTCACTTCTTTTGGGTCTTTATAAGTTGGAACAACTTCTTTCATAACTTCTTTTACATGACTTCTCGAATACTTCTCATCATATTCTAACTGATCCAAAACTTCTAACTTTTCTTTCAACTCTTCCATTTCTAAATGCATTGGTTGACTAACGAATATCTTATTATGTTTGGTAGCTTGAAGACCTTCCTCTTCCATTAATATTTCTTCATAAAGCTTTTCACCTGGTCTTAAACCTGTTATTTGTATTGGAATATCTACATTTGGTTCATATCCTAATAATTTAATTAAGCTAACTGCTAAATCATAAATTTTAACAGGTTCTCCCATATCTAACACAAAGATTTCTCCACCTTTTGCATAAGTAACTGCCTGCAGAATTAATTGTACTGCTTCTGGTATTGTCATAAAAAATCTAGTAATATCCTTATGTGTTACTGTAACTGGTCCACCTTTTTCTATTTGCTTCTTGAATAGTGGAATAACAGAACCATTACTTCCTAAAACATTTCCAAATCTTACTGCCACATATTCAGTTTCACTCACCTTATTTTTAGCTTGTACTATCATTTCGCATAATCTTTTAGATGCTCCCATAATATTGGTTGGATTAACAGCTTTATCTGTCGAAATCAATACAAATTTTTCTACTCCATATTCATCTGCACAATTTACTACATTATATGTCCCAAATACATTATTTTTAATCGCTTCTAGTGGATTATTTTCCATTAATGGTACGTGTTTATGTGCTGCTGCATGAAATACTAAAGTTGGTTTAAATTCTTCAAATACTTCTTTTAGCCTTGCCTTATCACGAACACTTGCAATAACTGCCTCAATTTGTCCTTTTGGATATTCCGCCTTTAGTTCTATTTCAATATCATATAAATTATTCTCATATATATCTAGGATAACCAGTTTTTCAGGGGTATATTTCATAATTTGTCTACAAAGTTCACTACCAATAGAACCTCCGCCACCTGTAACTAATACAGTTTTTCCTTTAATTAGTGATTGAATATTTTTATTATCCAAATGAATAGCATCTCTTCCTAATAAATCTTCAATCTCTACATCTCTTAAACTATTCATTGCACCTTGCTTATTAATCACTTCTTCTGTTGTTGGAAGTACTCTTGTCTTAACCCCAGTTTCTTGACATATCTCTAGTATCTTTCTTCTTGAAATCGGATCAATTTTATTAATTGCAAAAAAGATAATATCAACTTCATTTTCTTTGACAATTTTAGGTATATCATATCTTTTACCTAAAACTTTTACACCTAAAATATATCGATTTAATTTGCTAATATCATCATCAATAATTCCTACTATATTGTATTTATTCCTCATAGAGTTTTGAACGGCAATAATAATTTCTCTTGCTCCCATACCTGCACCAATGATAAGTAGGTTATTCACTTTTTTGGTTGTTCCTTTTTGGCTTTTCTTTATTGAAAATTCCATTTTTCTAGCTAAAATGGAACGTCCCGCTAGTCTGTACATAACAAACATACCTGCTATTAGCACTCCTGATAATACATTTAATCTTAATATTAGATACTGAAAATGAAAGATAAAATCACAAATAGAAATAATAAATATTGCCAAAAAAGCACTGAGAATATACTTGATATAATCTTTACCTACTTCATATTGAACCATATTTCGGTACATTTGGAAAGCATTTAAAAATACCTCATAAACTAAAATTGCAACAGCAATCTCTCTTATAAGTATATCAACATCTGTTATTTCCACATTTAAGAAAAAAATAGATACTAAATAGCAAGTAATAATAACAACTATGTCTAACAAGACAAGTAGTAAATTTCTATTTTTCTTGATTACTTCTTTCATTCGACTATCCCCTTAATTTTTCGAATATTTTGTTACATAATACGATTAAATTCTACACCATATTATGCTAAAAATCAACCTATTTAATCTGTTTTAGGGTATAATATTCCTTTAAAATAGAGATGTTTCTAAATATTCCATCTCTATCATTAAAGTCTATTTTATCTCTACTGTTTTGCAATATAATTCCAAGAGTCTCTACACATATCTTCTAGGTTCTTTTCAGTTATCCAATCCAGTTCTTCTTTTGCTTTTTTTGTTTCCGCATAACAAGTTGCAATATCCCCCGCTCTTCTTCCTACAATTTTATATGGCACTTTTTGTCCTGTTGCTTTTTCAAAAGCTTTTACCATATCTAAAACACTATATCCTCTTCCTGTTCCTAGATTGTAAATATATAACCCTTTTCCTTCTTTTTCAATTTTTTCTAATGCTTTTAAATGCCCCTTTGCCAAATCTACTACATGAATATAATCTCTCACTCCTGTACCGTCTGGTGTATCATAATCATTACCAAATATAGATAATTCTTTTAATTGACCATTTGCCACTCTTACGATATATGGCATTAAATTATTTGGAATACCTTGTGGCTCTTCTCCAATTAGTCCACTCTCATGAGAACCTACTGGATTAAAATATCTTAAAATACAAATATCCCATTGATTATCTGAGTGATAAGTGTCTTTTAAAATTTGTTCAATAAATAGTTTGGTAGTTCCATAAGGATTAGTAGTTCCACCAGTTCTACATTCTTCCGTTAAAGGAATTCTTTCTGGTTCTCCATAAACAGTTGCAGAAGAACTAAAAATAAACTTCTTACAATTGTATTTTCTCATAACATCTAAAATAGTTAATGCGCCAGTTATATTATTTGTATAATATTCTATTGGCTTTTGTACAGATTCTCCTACTGCTTTAAAACCCGCAAAATTAATAACAGCTTCAATTTGATTTTCTTCAAATACTTTTTCTAAAGCTTGTCTATCTAAACAGTCTAATTCATAAAATTTAAAGTCTTTTCCTGTGATTTGTTTAATTTTATCTAATACCTCTGGTTTACTATTAGAAAAATTATCTACAATAATAATTTCCTTTCTAGCATTCAAAAGTTCTACTGCTGTGTGACTTCCTATATATCCTGCTCCTCCTGGTAATAAAATAGCCATTTCTATCTTCTCCTCTCCAAAATAATTTCCTTTACCTTTTCTTTTACTTCTTCAATTGACATTTTGGTAGTATCTACTACAATAGCACCATCTGCTACTTTTAACGCTCCTACTGCTCTATGACTATCATTATAATCTCTTTTTTCAATCGTCCTCAGTATTTCTTCATATGCCACATCTAAATTGATACCTTTTTCTTGATTTTCTTTATATCTTCTGTTAGCTCTTTCTTCTGATGTTGCATTTAAATAAATTTTTACTTGTGCATTTGGAAATACTTCTGTTGCAATATCTCTGCCTTCCATAATGATATCTTTTCCTTCTGCCATTTTTCTTTGCAAATCCACCATAACTTTTCGCACTTCTGGAATAACTGCTACTTGTGAAGACATCATAGTTACTTCTTGTGTCCTGATTTTTTCACTTACATTTCTATTATCTAAAAAAATTTCTTGTTCTGTTCCATTATGCTGTATTTGAATGTCTACTTTTTTCGCTATCTCTATAATTCTTTCTCTTTCTTCGTTGTTCGCAATTCCCTTATCTAAACACGTAAGTGCAATACAGCGATACATTGCACCTGTATCAATATTTACTAGTCCTAATTCTTGTGCTATTAGTTTTGTAATGGTTCCTTTTCCTGTTCCTGATGGTCCATCAATTGCTACAACAAATGACATTTTAGCTTCCTCCTTTAATTTTTATTATTCTTCATCTTGAACCTTATTCAATCTCTTCATTTCCTCTGGTTCTGGCATATGAATTCCCTTTGCCACAATCGTAACTTGTTGCACATTCATAGTCGTTAATTTTTCAATCTCTTTTTTAATTTTTTCTTTAAAAGTTCTTAACGTTCCTAATATATTATACCCATAATTAATAGAAACCTCCATATAAATATTAGGTCCTTCTGGAGTACTTTCTACTCTTGTTCTCATCACTTTATAAATTGCATCTGAACGTTTTGCTAAGTATTCTGCAATTTGACGAAATACTGCATCTGAAATAGTAAAATTTCCCAAGTAACTAAATGTCGGTCTGATAATTGACTTTTCTGTGATATAGGGATCTGTTCCTTTTCCTTTAAATTTGAAAATTTGTAATGGATCTAAAATATATCCTGAAAAATCCTTCTTAATTTCAAAGGTAGGTACTGGAATAACATGTTTTCCTTGTGTAGTACGAATTCTTTTGGCAGTTTCCATTTCAGCTTCTGTTGCTACATCTTGAATATAGATTCTTTTACAAGGCTTTGGAAGACTTAAGTTTTCTGTAATCTTATCTATCATTCCATCTGAAGTACCTAATATTAAAATAGATTCTGGCTTATTTTTTCGAATTGCCTTTTTCATTTCATTTCTGTCACTATCATTAACAAATATTGCTTTTTTGACAGTTTCTATTTTCGTAGGTGCTTTTTTAGCCGAAGTTCCTGCAATCACATCATTTTCATTAATCAATAATCCATCATCTATAATATAAGCAATATTATTTTCGCTTGCCACCATTTGGGCACGATAACTTTTCCCTGTTCCTGATGGACCAATAAAAGCATATACTTTTATATCCTCACTATTATAACCTAAGTTATTAGCAATATTATTTGCCAAATTATCAAGAAGCATATTTTTCTTCCTTTCTTATTTTTCTAAGATGATAATATGATATATCATTCCTCTATATTTAATTTGAATTTGTTTCTTCTCTATTTCTTTTAATTTGTATTTATTAGTCATATCTTGGTACGCAACAGTTCCCTCACTGTCAATTAAAATAATTTTACCATGATACTCTTCTAAAAACTGACTATTAACAGTTTTAGTACATAATTCAAATGGCTTTACTTCCATAGCATTATCCCCTAAATAATAGCACCAATTATAGTCTGGTAGTTGCTCTGCCAAACTACTAGCTAAGAAAATATCACTATATACTAAAATAGTATCTTCATCATATTTTTCTTGAATATATTGTATCTCTTGTCCATTAGAAATATCATAATTTTCTTTTATTCTAACACTATTATCATATATACTCAATCCTAAAAAGATAATTACTAGAAAAGTCGCTATTGCTTTTTGGATTTTTGTACTACTACTTGCCAAAAAGTATGCTAATGGAAAAATCAAAATTCCTGTTGTTACCACCATATAACGATAATACATAATAGGTTTAACGACTATACTTACCAATAACATAGAAAGATATAGAATAAGATGAACTGCTAAACAATAAATAACAACTGTATTCTTTCTTTTATGTAGCTTGTTCTCTATCATTTGATATATGTAATAAACATAAATAATTCCTGCTACAATAAAAGAAAAGTCAACTCCTATTACTCCATGAAATTGCACTGCAAGTGGTGCTAATACGCTATCTCTAAAGTTAAGTGGTATCCAAAATCCTTGGCTTACTGTCCTTGCTTGTGTGAAAAAGATAAATAGCCATGGTAAATATCCTAAAACCTGTACAATAGCGGTAATAAAAAATCGAATCAAATAACTTTTTCTAATATTTCTAATTTCTTCATTTTTCGTAAATATAATATGAAATAGCAATAAAGCATTCATAATTGCTACTGCTACTAAACCATAATAGTGACAATGAGCTGTAGCCAAACTAAAAATTGCAAATAAGCTCCAATTCTTCACCTTATTATCTTTGGCAATTCTATAAGCATATATTGCTGACACTGTTGCAAAGAAAAGTGTCCATGTGTACATACGAATCTCCGCTCCATAGCTTGGCATAACTGGTAAAGCCAAAATAAGAAATGAAAATAAAATCCCTACCTTGTTTTCAAAGTCTTTACGAATATGCGTATACCCCAAAATGCCAGTTAAAATAGCTGGTATCATAGAAAATAATCTTGCTACCCAAATGCTGTCACCAAAGATTATCATAAATACTTTTAGCATAAGATAATACAAAATTGGGTGAACATCTTGACTTCCTATTTCAACAATTTGTGCAAAATCATGCCTTACTAGTCCCATGGTATAACTTTCGTCATACCATAGTTCTGTGAAAAAGGCACTTGATAAAATAAGTATACTCCCCAAAACAATCAATAAGATATGAAAGCTTTTAGCCTCTATTATCTTTTTTATTTTCTCCATTTGTTACATCCCTTTTATTTTCAACTATTACTCTTTTTCTAATAAGATTATATTGTAAATATAATCTTGATACCTGGTATCAAACCTTTCTGGTCCTGCAAGTAACTTCATTCCTTCTTTTTCAAACTCATCATGATATAGTCCTAAATTTTCAGAATCCACTAGCCAAATTCTGCCATGATAATCTTTTAAAACTTCTTTCCAGTCATAAATGGTTTCCATTCCAGGTCCATAAGACTTATATGCTTCTTCTATATCCCAATGCGCCCCATTGATGAAATATTGCTTATTCTCTGGAAAGAAAGCTGCTATTACTCCGCCATTTCCTATATTAGAATAAATAATAATATCATCTGTTTCAATTCTTTCTTTCATGTATTCAATTTGTTTCATATTGCTTTCATCATAGTTAATTGCTATGTTTGTCATATTGCTCCATGTTCCCAATAGTAAAATAGCAATACAGATAAAGCATGTCACCCACTTTCTTTTTTCCTTTGCCATGAAAAAGGCAAGAGCAAAAAGATAAATTCCTGTCATAGCAAATAGGTAACGTGAAAATAGTACTGGTGAAATAAAGGTTGGTATTAAATAAATACCGATTACTCCCAAATATACAACCATAGCCAAAACGCCAGGTTTCATGGTATCTTTTTCCTTTTTCGCACGATACATGCGATAAATGATATAAGCATACATCAAAAGAGATGCTACTAGCGAAACAATAGTGTGAGTATTAAAAACAAAATTAGTGTCTAATTGTCTTCTAAATTGGAAACTTGGAACTTCTACTAATGTATTGATACCAACCCCAATCCAAAATCCTCCACCTACATGTGTAATTTGTTTCCATAAATATCCCAACCATGGAATATATAAAAGAATTTGAATTCCTGCTAAAATGAGGAAGTTACGAAAATCTGCTTTGCAGTCTTTTCTATTTTTAATCACATAAATTAAAAGTAACAAATTAACTATACATGCAGTAATAAGAGCATAATAATGTGTATAACAACAAATCATACTAAAAATCCCAAATACAATTAGATTCTTTATTTTATATTTGGTTTCATTATTCTTTAAGTTTTGATAAAAGCGATAAGCATAAATGCTCATAACAAAAGTGAATAAACATGCCCATGAATACATCCTAATTTCTTGACTATAAGTACACATAACTGGCATAAAATACGCCAAAAAAGAGAATAAAAATCCTGTCTTTTCTCCAAAGTCTTTGCGAATATGGGTATATCCCATGATTCCCATAATTACTATTGATAATACAGAAAATAACCTAAAAATGGTTACATTATTTCCAAAAATCAAGAAAACAATATGTAGCATCCAATAATATACTGGTGGATGTACATCATTTCCTGTAATTGTCCAAATGTCTGCAAAGTTATGCTTTGCAATTGCTACTGAATAGCTCTCGTCAAACCAGATGTCTGGGTGAAAAGCTGCTAGACTAATAAATGCAATTCCTAAAATGATAATTGCAATATGTAAATATTTCGTTTTTATTTTTGCAAGTAATTGTTTCATTTCATTCCTCCGTTTACACCTATGGTTATATCATTTTTTGCTGTTTTTGTAAACGGGTTCATTCTAAATTATTTATCATTCGTCACATCTCCATTACCACTCACTGGAATTGTATCACCTAAATAAGTTGGTTTTGGCTTTATAATGCACTTAAACCAGTCTTTATCTCTAGCTAAAACTTCTCTTAACTCTCGCATAGTTTGTCCTGCATATGTTTGAGGGTCAGAGTTTACGCCATATGCTTCCATGCCTAATTGTTCCGCCACATAGATTGCTCTATACATATGATATTTTTGTGTTACAATTACAATCTTTTTTGCCTCAAAAATATCTTTTGCACGGTACATACTATCATAGGTGGAAAAACCAGCATGGTCCATGAATATATCTTCCGATTTTACATCTCTTTCAGTTGCATATCTTTTCATAACATTTACTTCATCATAATTGTCACTTCCATGGTCACCACTCATAATAATTTTTTGAGAAACTCCATTTTGATATAAAGAAATTCCTTGTAGTAATCTATCTTCTAGCATTGGACTTGGATTCTCTCCCCATATGCCTGCTCCTAAAACTAGAATACAATCTACATCTTCTAGTTCCTTTGCCTGTTCCTCAGTTAAAATTTTGCTTTTTGTTTTTGCTACTACAAAAAAGTTTATTCCTAATAATGCAATTAAAACAACAACTAATAATATTATCATACTAATTATAATCCTCTTTACTATTTTGTTCATTTCTCGCTTCCTTTATTACTTCTTTACTAATTTCAATCTAATGATATTATATTGTTAGATTGTAAACCTATTACCAAAAAGGAACACAAATAAATCTACAATTTGTGCCCCTCTATTTCATTTTTTAGTTTTCTACCTTTTCAGTAGAAACTTCTCCAATATTGATCTTTCTAATATGTTCAATTTTATCCCAAGTAGTATCACGTTTAAATAAGCATTTAAAGTTAATAAGTATCCAAGATCCTAAGAATAATGGATAACATAGTAATCCTTTTATCATCGGCTTAATTGGTCTTTTATCTAACAACATAATGATTACTGCTGTGCCAATTGGCAAGAAAAATGTTGGCAAAATATATCTAAAAATATTAATTGTTAAATCTGTACTTGTCATACCATGACCAGCATACATAACAAAATTTAGAACCAATAGAATTAATGTTGCAATAAACATAGGAATACTGCCAATAATATATAAGAAACCATCAAAGTTCATAACTGTCTTATGTTCCTTAATTGCTGTTGCTAGTGGCTTTGTGTACTCCTTCATACATTGCATATGCCCAACTGTCCATCTGCTTCTTTGTTTCCAACTTTGCATAAATCCTAACGGTTGTTCATCATACACAATTGCATCTGTTGCCCACCCTAGTTTCTTGCCTTTTATAATTCTTTTTAAAGAAAATTCAATATCTTCTGTTAATGTTTTTGTATCCCATCCATTTGGTTTTACAACATCAAATTTCACCATAAATCCAGTACCATTAATTAATGGAGATAACCCTACATTATATCTTGCCAAATGATAAAAACGGTTCATTGTCCAGTAGAAAATAGCATACCCAGCTGTAATCCAGTTGTCTGTTGGATTTTTAATATCTCTATATCCTTGAACTACATCTTCACCTTGGCAAAGTTTTTTATTCATATTTTTAATAAAATTCTTATCTACAATATTATCTGCATCAAAAATACAGAAAGCATCATATGGAGCATCTTCTTCAATTTTTTGCTTTAAAAACCAATTTAAAGCATACCCTTTTGTTTTCTTTTTAGGGTCAAATCTTTCATAAACAATTGCTCCTGCATTTCTTGCAATCTCTGCTGTATTATCTGTACAATTATCTGCGATAACATAAATATCATATAATTCTTTTGGATAATCTTGTTTTTTCAAACTTTCTACTAATTCAGCTACAACATTTTCCTCGTTATGCGCTGGAATAATCGCCATAAAACGGTGATTTTTATTCACTAGCATTGGCTTATCTTTTAACTTAATTAACGAACAAACACTAATAACTAATTGATATATCCAAAATACTGTAACAGTCCATACTAATGCTTGTTGTATAATGTATAGATATTGCATTTTTCTCTCCTCTTTATTCTTTCTCATTGATATTTTACATTATCAATTATACTATTGCTATTTTCTTTTTGCAACTTTTATTCACAGATTTAAGTAATTCTTAATAAGTTATTATATCCTATATCTATTCCTAGTATCTTTTCGCATTTCGAGCAGTCGAGGAACATTTGCTTAGTCCCATATTTAAGAGCAAAGACACCTGTTTCAATTCTATTGTTCTTAGATTCATACGCCAATGAGACGAGCGTACGAGAGAAAGAAAAGATACTGAAATAGATTAAATCTTTCAACTTATTGAACATTAGCCTCTAAATCTTTCATATTCAAGTTAATTCTACCTTGGTCATCAATTTCAGAAACTTTAACAGTAACTTCATCTCCTACATTTAATACATCTTCTACTTTTTCAACTCTTTTGCTAGAAATTTTAGAAATGTGTAGTAATCCTTCATTTCCTCCACCTAAGTCTACAAAAGCTCCAAAGTTCATAATTCTACTAACTTTTCCTGTATAGATATTTCCTGCTTCGATGACTTTTGAAACATCTAAAATCATATCCATCGCTTTTTGGCAACTAGCTGTATCAGTTCCATAAACAAATACTTTTCCATCATCAGAAATATCAATTTTAACACCTGTTGCGTCAATAATCTTATTAATCATTTTTCCGCTAGGTCCAATAACATCTTTAATCTTATCTGTTCTAATCACTGTTGTCATAATTTTTGGTGCATATTTTGAAATATCTTCTCTCGGCTTATTAATTACTGGTAGCATAATATCATCTAAGATATGGTCTCTCGCTACTTTTGTTCTTTCAAATGCTTCTTTAATAATATCATATGTTAGTCCATCAATTTTAATGTCTACTTGGATAGCAGTAATACCATCTTTTGTTCCACCAACTTTAAAATCCATATCTCCAAAGAAATCTTCAATTCCTTGAATATCAGTAAGCATAATATATCTGTTTGGGTCATTTTTATCTGTTACAAGTCCTGTTGAAATACCTGCTACTGGCTTTTTAATTGGAACACCTGCATCCATTAATGCTAAAGTGCTTCCACAAATACTTGCTTGTGATGTTGAACCATTAGAAGATAACACTTCTGATACAACACGAATAGCATATGGGAACTCGTCTTCTGAAGGAATTACTGGAACTAATGCTTTTTCAGCTAATGCTCCATGTCCTACTTCTCTTCTTCCCGGACCTCTTGAAGGTCTTGCTTCACCTACACTGTATGATGGGAAGTTATATTGATGCATATATCTTTTTGCATCTTCTTCGTCTAATCCATCTAGCATTTGTTCTTCACTTTTCATTCCCAATGTTACAATAGACATAACTTGAGTTTGTCCTCTTGTAAAAATAGCACTTCCATGAACTCTTGGAAGTAGACCTACTTCACAAGATAAAGGTCTAATTTCATCTATTGCTCTTCCGTCTGGGCGCTTATGCTCCTCTAGAATCATTTTTCTAACACATGCTTTTTCTAAGTCATGTACACTATCTGCAATATCCGTTTTCTTTTCTTCTGCTACTTCTTCTCCATATTTTTCTACAAAGTAAGCAGTAATATCCTCTGTGATTTTTTCTACATTGGCATCTCTTACAGTCTTATCAATAGCTTGTACATCTTGATACATTCTATTCTCAAAATTTTCTTTAATTTCTGCATATACTTCTGGGTCTGTTGCAAAAGATTTATATTCAAATTTTGGTTTTCCAATTTCATTTTTGATATCTATAATAAAGTTACAAATCTTTTTAATTTCCACATGTGCTTGTTTAATAGCTTCTAACATAATTTCATTAGAAATTTCGTCAGCACCTGCTTCAATCATAGTAATTTTTTCTAAAGTTCCTGCTACTGTTAAAGTTAATCTACTTTTTTCTCTTTGTGCTAAAGTAGGATTGATTATAATTTGGTGATCCACATATCCAACATTTACTGCTGCTGTTGGTCCGCCAAATGGAATATCAGAAATAGATAATGCAGCTGACGCACCAATCATAGCACATACTTCTGGGCTATTATCAGGCTCTACTGATAATACAGTTGCTACTACGCAAGTATCATTTCTAAAATCCTTTGGGAATAGTGGTCTTAATGGTCTGTCAATTGCTCTTGAAGTTAAAATAGCTTTGTCAGCTGGTTTTCCTTCTCTTTTTGTAAATCCTCCAGGGATTTTTCCTACTGAATATAATTTTTCTTCATAATCTACTGATAATGGGAAAAAGTCAATTCCCTCTTTTGGTTCTTTTGCTGATGTTACATTGACCATAACAACAGTTTCTCCATAACGAACCATAACACTTCCGTTTGCAAGTTCTGCAATTTTTCCTGTTTCAATTGTTAATTTCCTTCCTGCTAATTCTGTTTCATACATTTTAAACATAAATTTTTCCTTTCTGACAAATACTTGTCCTTAAAAATTGCTTAAGTTCTAGGAAAGTACATATGTAATATGTACTTAAAGTAGAAATTAAGTATGCGAACGTTATAAATTCTTAATAACTTGTTAGTTAGAATTTGTTAGTTCGTAATATTTAAAACAATACAAAATTAGCGTAACCTCTATTATAAGCTACTTTGATTTATAGTTCATAATACAAGCTACATTCTAATTTTAATATTGCTTTAGTCTTATTTAGTATAGCTAAAATTCTTTCTTTTTATCCTAAAAATACAGAAAATACGACTCTTAAATAAATTGACAAAATGGGCATTTACTTTTTAATGTAGAAATGCCCATTTTTGCCTAATTATTGTGAAACAATAAGGTTATTGGGTACCCAACTGCAATCTTTGATTGCTATGTTGGATCAGATCCTTATTTTCTTAAACCTAATTTTTCAACAATATCTCTGTATCTTTGAATATCTTTCTTAGCTAAGTAGTTAAGTAAGTTTCTTCTTGCACCTACCATTTTTAAAAGTCCTCTTCTAGAGTGGTTGTCCTTCATGTGAACTTTTAGGTGAGCTGTTAATTCATTGATTCTTTCTGTTAAAAGAGCGATTTGAACTTCTGGTGATCCAGTATCTTTATCATCTCTTCTATGAGTTTCAATAATTTCTTGTTTTCTTTCCTTTGTCATTTTTGTTTCCTCCTTATTTCTATTTGCCTTAAACTGAGTGCTAAGTTGGAGTTTGTTCCCTTAGACTAAGTAAAAGGTATCTAGCTTTCTTAAGCCTTCTATATAATAGCATAAATGTTTTAAAAAAGCAATACTTTTCAAGCAATTCATTCGTAAGAACATTTGTTTTTGATAGTCGTAGGCTACGCTATGGCAGGTGTTCGCTTTTCTCACCTTGTGCGGACTGCACTTTTCTTATAGATGAATTCCTTTAATTTACTTTTATTACAGCAAATACTTGCCACAGGCATTAAAATGATAATATATGGAATGATATATCTTGATTTCGCTTCCCATAAAATGTGAAATGCAAAACCACCAATAAAAATAGTAATTAAGAATAATACTTCTAAGGATAATTTTTTTCTATTTTGTATTAACACAATCAAACTACAAATTGTGATAATCAATAGTACTACCTTTTGATAAAATTCTAATGGTCTGCTCAAATTTTCTATTGGATCATTTTCCTTTGAAAGGTTGCTACACACTGTTGCATAAGTATTTTCTGCCCACATAGAAGCAATTTTATCTGTATAAAATTGAAAAGTATATCCTATATTTCTTGAGAAATAATTTAATCTTTCTTTTATTTTATCTGGATATTCTTCTTTCGCTTTTTCAGGATTTTTCAGTGCATACTCTCCTATTTCTTCTTTATACCACCCATTAGCTCTCGGTCCCTCTTCCATTGCCATCCAAAAATAACTAATTGTTGGATATGTTTTGGTCTTATCTAACCCTAATTTATATATGTAATAATTCTTAACTAAAGTAGTGGGAAGAATAGAAATTACCACAAATACTATTATCAACATAAAATTCAGTATGCGTTCTTTCCAAACATTCTTCTTAAACTCTTTACACATATAAAATAATAAGTACATGACTGTTGCAATAATAAATATCAAATTGTTCATTCGCATCATGTAGGCTATCATCATAAAAATTGATGATAGTATTAGATACTTCCACTTTTTACTTTCAGCATATTTCATTGTAAAATATACGCTAAATAAACATAAAGCTAAACTTGGTACATCACCATAAATAAAATTTGAAAGCATTATCAATGGAAAGAACGTTAAACTCAACGTAAATAGTAACACTTTATTTGTTGGATGCTTTTTATGAATTTGTTGGCTTATCTTATACAAGCCATAAATAGTCAAACAATTGCATACGATGTTAATTAATCTTAATACAACAATATACAAATCTGTATGAAATATCCTAAAGCAAAGATGAAATATAAATGCTAAACCAATTTGTTGAGTATATGCTTGCACATACTCACTCAAAGGAATCCCTGCATAAGTTACATTTGGTAAAAATTCTGTTAAATCTCCTCTATAAAAGGTTTGTGCTAAATTACAAACATGAACTTGGTCTCCTCCTACTCCTATTCTCACTAAAGCAACCCACAAGATATTAAGTATAACATACACTACACAAGCTACTATTAATATGATTTTTTTCTTTTTCTTGCTTTTGGTACCTTCCTTCTCAAAATATTTGTCCAATTTCTGGGTTCCCAAAAATATAAAGCCACCTATTAAAGCAAGTCCTACAATATAAATTATATTATGCCATTCTATCGTAATATGTTCCTTAGCATCTAAATGAGCAGTAAATAGCACATTCAGTAAAATAATGATTGCTAAAAATATTACTCCAAATATATAAACTATCTTTTTCATTTCTTCCCCTTATTTTTTCTTCATCTAATTAATTTCTATATCCTTTTTACTAATTCTTGATAGATATCTCCTTTTTCTTCAAAATTTTTAAAAAATCCGTAACTTGCTGCAGCTGGTGATAGTAAACAACTCTTTCCTTTTGTCGTCACTTGCTTAGCTGTCAGTACCGCTTCTTCCATAGTATTTACTAGATAAGTTTTCTTTTCTATCTTATTAGCAATGTCATACCCCGTTTTTGGCATGCAAATAATATGGTTCATTTTACTTTGATTAATAAATTCTATTAGTTCTGTATAATCAATTCCCCTATCCATACCTCCAATAATTAAAGTATCTACATTTTGAAGCGCCTTAACCGCTTCTATGGTTGCTTTTGGAATAGTAGCAATACTATTATCATAATAAGATACTCCATTATAGTTTCCGACCAATTGTAATCTATGTCTTAAGGGGTCAAATTGACTAATTGTCTTAGCTGTCTTTTTTGCATCTAATTCTAAAATCTCTGAAACACCCAACGCAAACATAATATTATTTAAAATATAGTCTCCTACTAACTTACGTGGTTCTTGTGTATCATAGATTGGCTTATCTCCCCAAAATATAGTATTGTCTTTCAAATAAATTTTACTTTTCACTTTTCCTAAAAAGCTAACAGCATATTCTTTACCCCTTGCTTTTTCTAATACCTTTTGTATGGTTTCATTATCTGCATTATATAAGAAGTAGTCTTCCTCTTTTTGGTATTTATAGATATTACATTTTGCTTTTGCATATTCTTCATAAGAGTTATAGTGGTCTAAATGATCTGGAAAAATATTTAGTAATATTGCAATATCAGGAGATGTTTTCATATATTCTAATTGATGTGATGACATTTCCAAAACAACAATCATGTCTTCTTTCAATTCTTCTATATAATCAAATACAGGTACACCAATATTCCCTAATAACACACTTTTTTTCTCTTGGTCTTGTAGTATTTGATGAATTAATGTACTAGTTGTGCTTTTTCCCTTTGTTCCTGTAACACCAATCGTAAAAACATCAAAAAATTCTAATAGTAGTTCTAATTGAGAAGTAATTTTATGAGCATATTCAGATATATCCATCCCTACAAACGAAATTCCTGGCGCTTTTATAATCACATCATACTCTTCTAGGTGTTCTAAATATTCTTCTCCGTGAATAGCATATAATATTTTTATCATTTTGTAATAGTTCTTCTGTTTGTTCAAAATTTTCCTTTTGGTCTACAATATAAATTAACTGTTCTTTTAAATAATTTCTAATTAGTTTATAAGTAGATTTTCCTTCTCTACCAAAACCTAATATCATTACTTTTTTATCTTTCAAATAGTTCACTAATTCTGTAATCATTCTTTTCTACCTTTCTCTTGTAAAAAACAAATTGGTTTCTATGTCAAGTACCTACCTAAATGTAGTTGACTTAGAATTAAAGAATCTCTTTTCTTAACCATTCATTTTGCTCTTTTGTTAAATAATTCTCCTCATTATACCTTTTGGTAATATCTTCTGTCATATCTGCCAACTCATAATGTTCTTTATAATATTGTAATAAATATGGCAATGTTTGATGTTTTTGTCCTAAATCCATTATAACTTTACTAACTGCAAAATTTACTTCTTCAAAAGTCCCTACACAATCAAATGGTTTTGTTTGTCTATTTCCTGTTAATTCTAAAAATATATCCAATAATTCTTGTTTTTCAAATAAATCTTCTCCAAAAATATGAATTAGTTTTTCAGGGTATAAATAAGGACTTAAAATAATGTAGGCAAATAAACATTTAGCACAATTACAACACCATTTCCATTCTTTTTCCTTGCTTCCCACATTACAACTTTTAAAGGTAGAATGATACTTTTCATGTTTTGCAAATAGTTTCGCAATTTGTAATTCATTTAAAGGTCTTAAAAAACTAAAATATTTTACTGGTACTTTGAAATACCTAGATGCATATTGGTTAAAATCATATTCAAACTCAAAACTCTTAGAATATTGATGATTGACCTTCTCCCCTATAACATTAGATTCATTTGCACTATTTTCATTGGATAGGGAAATGTATTTCTTGGAAGTCAAATATGCTACAAAATAGGATACAAAAGCAAGCATTGCTGAAAATGGAGTATGTCCGTTAATAAATCCTTTACTATTTAATTCGATTAATTTTTTATCAATTGTCCTATGTATTTCAATGATATGTTCGTCATCTATTCCTGCAATTTCTGCACATCTCAAAGTAACAGGTTTTGGATTAATAATCAAGCAATAATCGTCTTTACTTCTTTTCAATGTTTCTAAAGTAACAACAGAGTCTTTTCCTCCACCAATTGGAATAATATATCCTTCTGATTTATCTTGTATTTCTGGATATTCTAATACTTCTGTTTTTTTGCATTCTATTTTCATAAAATTTTCTATATCTGTTTGAATTTGATTGCGATAAAAAAGTTCTCCTAGTCCATAGAAATATAGCTTTTTCCACCAACTAATTTGTTCTTCATTTAGATAACCACATTGAATTATTACTTTAGGAGAACAAGTACATTTCCAATAACTAATAAGTTCCACCATTCCTATATGAAATATCATATTATTGGCTTGCACTGTATCTAAACTTTTTAAAGGTAATTTCTTTTTATCTATTTGTAATTTCGGATGAAATTTAGCCAAATTTGGAATTTCAAATTCATATTCTAAATAAATAGTATTTTCATCTTCGTGAACTGAATAACTACGATACCAAAATTCTTGATACGTTTCTCTATATTTCTTAAATTCTTCTGATTTATCCATACTTTTCCTCTTTCTTTTGATTTCCGCCTTATTATATCCTATTTTTTTAATTGTTACAACTACTATGCCATTCTTTGCATTTTTCCCATAGCTTCTAATATTTCTTCTTTTTTTCCAAAAGCTGTTAATCTAAAGTACCCTTCTCCACTTGGTCCGAAACCACTTCCTGGCGTTCCTACAATATTTGCTTTTGTAAGTAATTCATCAAAAAATTGCCATGAAGTTTGGTTATTTGGTATTTTAAGCCAAATATATGGTGAATTTATTCCACCATAAACTTCATACCCTAGCTTTTGTAAACCTTCTCTTAATATTCTTGCATTTTCTCGATAATACCTAATATTTTCTTCAATGCCTTTTTGACCTTCCTCTGTATAAACTGCTTCTGCTCCTCTTTGCGTAATATATGACACTCCATTAAATTTACAACTACTTCTCCTTTTCCATAAGCTATGAAGAGAAATTTTATCACCTTGCTTGGTATATCCTACTAATTCTTTTGGAATAACAATATAGGCACATCTAATACCTGTAAATCCTGCTGTTTTGGAAAAGCTTCTAAATTCAATTGCTACTTCTCTTGCACCTTCAATTTCATATATAGAATGTGGAATATCTTTTTGAGTAATATATTTCTCATAAGCAGAATCAAAAAGTAAAATAGCTTTATTTTCCCTTGCATAGTCCACCCATATTTTTAATTGTTCTTTCGTTAAAACTGTTCCTGTTGGGTTATTTGGATAGCATAAGTAAATCAGGTCACATCTTTCTTTTGATAACTCTGGCACAAAGTTATTTTCTTTTGTACAAGGCAAATAAATAATTTTATTTCTTCCTGCAATAATATTACTGTCTAAATACACAGGATAAACTGGGTCTGTAATTGCTACTGTATTAGTATTAGCAAATAATTCTGTAATATTGGCTGTATCACATTTAGCTCCATCTGAAATAAAAATTTCATCTTTATCTATATGAATTCCTTTTTCGTCATAATCTTCTTTTTGGATTTTTTCTCTTAAGAAATCATAACCTTGTTCTGGTCCATATCCCTTAAAAGTTTCTATTTGGCTCATTTCTCTACAAGCTTCTTCCATTGCATTTGTAATGCTTAGTGGAAGGGGTTTCGTAACATCTCCTATTCCTAATCTGATAATTTTCTTATCTGGATATTCTTTTTTGTATTGTTCTATCTTTTGATTAATGGTAGAAAATAGATAATTATCTTTCAAATTTAAAAAGTTTTCATTAATTTGAAGCATATGTCCTCCTAACTAAAAATATCATAAAATGTAATTTTCTCATTACATTTTATGATGTTTTTAAAGGAGTATTCTTAATACTTGCATGTATAGTTTTATTTTCCACAAATAAAAAGCCAAAATACATTTAAAATATTATTTCATTTTTACTTAATTTGTCTACAAATTCCCTTACTTTACTTGGCTTAATAATGTATACTTTCTCTTGTCCACATCCACTAAATTCTTTATTCTTTATAAAAAATCCATAATCTTCTATATTTTGTTGTACTATATCCTTTTGTTGCGCATTATATAATTCTATTTGTTTTTGTCTTCTTTTCCAACATAACCATAATTTTGCATTTTCTACATATAACATAACATACTTAAAATTAAGTTCTAAATCAACTTCACATCTAAACTCTTTTTGTCCCAAAGAAGTTTTTGTACTTTTTACAACTAACAAATCAGTATATTCTTTTTCATTAATATACTCCATTAACTTTTTATCCTCTGTTTGCATGCTTATCTCTCCTTATTTTATTACTTTTATACAAACAAAAGTCGACTATATTTAGTCGACTTCTCTGTTTTGGTGCCTCGAACTGGAATCGAACCAGTGACACAGGGATTTTCAGTCTCCTGCTCTACCAACTGAGCTATGAAGCCATAAGTTTGCACCAAAGATTTTCAGTTATTCGTAACGTTTTTTTATGAATTTATTTTTTTGAAAGGAATTAAAATTATGAAATGTCAAGGTAATTTTGTTTTTAAGAGTATTGAACATGTAGAAGCTGGAGAATTTAAAAATTCTGCTGGAGATTTAATTAAGTATCCTGGTTCTTATAGATTATCTGCAGATGAAGTTCAACCAGATGGAAAAATAAATGATGTAAAATTTAAAATTCCAGAAACTGCTGTTGATTTAGTAAATCAATTAAGAATGTTTAAACCTTATGAAAAAATTAGTTTAGAATGTTCTGTTAATTTTTATAGTAATGGAATTAGAGTCGTTCCAGAGAAAGTTCAAAAACTTGATAAATAGCTAGAAAATTAGCTTTTGATATTGTGCTATGAAACAATATCTAGCTAAAATACTAATGAAAGGAGATTTTCCAGATGGAAAATGTAGTTGTTGAAGGTATGGCTGGATTAGATTTTAGCGCAGTAATTACTGCCTTAACATCAGCAGTAACACCAGCACAAATCATAACACTTATCGCTGGACTTATTAGCTTTGGTATTGTGTATGTATTTATGTGGTTTGGTATTAGAAAAATCGTTAAGATTTTCCGTTCTGCTGTTATGGGCGGTCGAATTACTGTCTAGTTATGTAGTAGCTAGTGGTGTCCTCATTCCACTAGTTACTACCCTATTATTATTTTTTTGAAAGTTGGTTATTATGGAAAAATTTTTTAATATGAAAAATAAAGTTGGTAAGCAAGAGTTAATTGATAGTTTAAAGAAAAGTGTTAGATATAATAATGATGCATTAGATTATGTACTAGAAAAAGTTAGAATTGTTAGTGATACTTATAAATATACAGAAGCAGAAGTTGATAAAAAAGAGTTAGATACTCTTAAATATATAGAAACAACTTTAAGATTTGTTGGAGAACAATATAATACAAATTTAAAAAATTTAGGAGTTCATTCGTGGTAGATTATTCTTGTTTGGATGGAAGTAAAAATCCATTAAATTTATTTCGTACGTGGTTATATAAGAAAAAATTTTATAAAGAACATCCAGAATATTTTAGACCAGACGGTTTATTAATATTCTGTCGGTGCACAGGGTGAAGGGAAAACTCTTTCAGCAGTTGATTATGTAAAAAAACTTAGTTGGCAATATCCTAAAGCTATAATTTGTACTAATACTGAGATTAAAGGTTTAAATCCTCTATGCAAAGTAGTCGAATATGAAGGCCTTCCAAGTTTAACTTCTATTGAAAACGGTTATGCTGGTGTAATTTATTTAATAGACGAAATACATCTTGAGTTTAATTCTCTTGAGAGTAAGAATATTCCTATTGAGGTTATGAAAGAAGTATCCCAGCAACGCAAACAAAGAAAACAAATTGTACGGTACCTCTCAACAATTTATGAGAGTAGCTAAGCCTCTTAGAGAACAAGTAAAAAATCTTGTTCTTTGTCGTAAATTGTTTAATTGTTTGCAATTTAATAAGTTAATTGATGGAAATTCTATTCATGAAGAAAATGGAAAAGTAAAAATGGAAGTAAAAAAACGTTCCATTTGGTTTCATTCTCCAGAAATGTACGATAGTTATGATACATATAAGAAAATGAAACGATATAGGAATGAGTGGCAAGGTGTTTCTCGCCCTGGTAATATATACGAAGGTTAGGTGTTATTATGAATTGGTCTGTTGTAATTAATTTAGCTGTAAGTTTGTTAGAGTATTCTTTCCCTTTTGCTCTTATTTTTGGTTTAGTCGCAAAAATGACAAATTTTACGTTGTCTATGATTTTGGATAAGAAAATAGAAATTTAATTGATTGGAGAAAAAAATATGATTAAGATTTTAATTAGTTTTTTAATTGTTAGTTTTATTGTATGCGTCACTGTTAATGTTGGTGCCTTTTTTGCTGAAAAAATTATGAAAAAGAAAATCATCAAAAATTCTGAAAAAATGTCAAAAAAGGAAGAATAACTTTGCGCCACTGGCGCAAAGTTGTTCCTTTTGATTTTTTTCATATTTTTTCTGAAAGGATTGTTTATGTTTAGTACACAAGAGATAGATTATATTTTAAGTTTAATAAATACATATAGACGATTAGGTTATAAATATTATGTTTGTCATACGATTACTGAAAATGATAATGTTTATGATATTTGTATTTATTTTAGTCAAAAAGAAATAAAAGCTGTAACATCTACTACTTTTGATTTAAGTAATGCTATTCAAATTAATATTGATAGCTCTTCCAGGAATGATAATTCTTATAATCCTTCCATCCATTCCAGGGATACTTTAGTTAGTAGTGATTTAACTAAAATTGTTAATGTTAATGCTGCAGAATTTATTTATACAAATGCTACTGCTTCTGATAGTGCTATTACTTTAGTAAATCCAGACTTAACATTAAATAATGCTAGTAATTATCAAGATACTTTATTGTTAGGTACTAATTTATTTATGTGTAGTTCTATATTTTTATATTTATTTTTTAAATCTATATTGAGATTAAGAAGATAACTAGAAAGGAGATTTTATGAAAAATAAGTTTATTTTAATTACTTTGATATTTTTTATAATATTTTCTTTCTTTGTACCTTCTTCTTTAGCAAGTTTTAATTGTAGTGATTATAAATCTAAAAATTATTCTTTTCCTGATTTGCCAAATGAAGTACTTAATAAGTATTTTTTTATTACTGAAATGGGTGCTGATAGTGGTATCTTTAGAATATATTATGTGTCAAATATGCCATATTATAAAGAAACCTGTTCCTTGAATTCTTCTTATGGCGTCGATTGTATAAATCTTGGATTGGTTACAGAATTTTATGAATTTAATGCTAATTCTTCTGATTTTGTTTGGACTAAAAAAACCAGGGCTTCTTCTATTTTACATTTTTCGGGTATATTGAAGCCTAGTGAAAATTATTGGTATAAAATGGTCTATGTTAATTTTGATGTATTAAATTTTTACTCTAAAGAAATTGTTTTTAAAAAATCAAAATTAAATGCTTTTATTGAAAACAGACAACAAATTGAAACTGGTAAATTTGACAAGGTTGTTATTAATGCAGCAGATTATACAAATGAAGAATTGTATTTATTAACTTATTATTATTCGGAGAATACTGATAATCCTATGGATAGTTTATACCCTCGTAAGGAAATTCAATTAAAACTTTTGAATAATTATTATGTTGGTACAAAAAATGAGAAGGCTATTTATGAAGTACCACTTTCTCATACTGGCATTAGCTTAAAAGAGCGGTAATAGATATGGCTTCAAGCTTGCAATTAAAAATGAAGATAATATTTATGAGTATTTAGATACAATTAATTTTAATATTCGGAGTTGTTTCAGTTGAAGATAAGGAGCAAGCTGATAAAGATAAAGACTTTGCTCTTAAGGAAGAAGCAAACCAGACTAATAAGAATATCTTTGAAACCATAAAAGAAGTTCTTAGTTATATCAATCCTTTTAGTGAAAATTTCTTTGTATATAAATTAATCGAACTTTTAATTAATGCCATTAAGTCATTATTTATTCCGAGTGATGATTTTTTCACAAATTGGATTAACAACATGAATGATTGGTTAAGTGATAGATTAGGCGCTTTATATTATCCTGTTGACATAGTTGTAGATTTTTTAGAACGTATATCTTCTTTAGATGAAAGCGGTTCTGCAGTAATTTCTGGCGACGGTTTTAAGTTTATGGGTGCTAAATTGATACCAGCATTTTCATATGATTTGAACTCACTTTTAACCAATGATGTTCTGAAGAATATTCATGATATTTATTTAACGATAGTTGATGTAATTCTCTATTTATGCTTAATTGTTCTTGCTAAAAATACATTTGTAGATATTTTTGGTGGTAAATATGATGACGGTCTTGATATTGCTGCAGAAGGTGTCGAAGGTAGTATTCAAACTCAAAATAAAATGTCTAGGGATAGAAGTGCTTTAGAAAATAGACGTGCTCATTATAATTATTATGGAAAAAGGAGAAGTGGAAAATTATGATTTTAGAAGCTATTATGACATTATGTACTGGTGTAATTCAATTGTTATTTTCATGGATTAATCTTCCAGATTTTCCTGTTGGTGCTAAAACTGCTATTGATACCTATATGTCACTTATTTTTGATAATTTAGACTTTTTATCTTTTTTTATACATGTTAATACATTAAAAATTGTTGCCCTAGTTGCTGTTTCTCTTTTTGCATTTGAACATATTTACAAAATTATGATGTGGGTAATACATAAAATCCCATTGAGTATTGATTAATATTTCTATTAGTGAACTAGTCCAGCGAAGCCTTGCTTATTTTGCGTGATAAACCGGCGCAACGGTTTAGTGAAAAGCCCCGCTGGCGTTTGAAGTGAGGTATATTATGTTTGATTTATTTACTATTGAAGAATTGAGGCTTATTGTTTGGTCCTTAGCTGATAGGATTAAATACGGACCAATTTCTAATTTTGGTGAACTTTTTTATTTACGTTTAGCTTACAATATGTTTTCTAAAGCTTTATATCAAAAAATAGAAAAAAATAAGCAGATTTACATAACTGAATTTTCGGAGGGTTCTTAGTAACACCCTCCGAGTGTACCAATATTGGTACAAATTTATCAAAAAATGAAAAAAATGGGAGATAAAAATGATAGATACTATAAAGATATATACTATGGTAAATAAACAAATATATGATAAAATATGTAGTAATAGTATAGTAAAGACTAGCTATCATGCTGCAACTGGTGAGATTTATTATAATATTATCAATGACCATTTGTCTGGTTCTTATGATAGTTCCCTTTCAGTTCGTGTTGATAGTGGTGTTAAATATAAATTTACTAATGGTTATGTTCTTGAAATTGAAGGAAGTTATCATAAAATTGTAAAAGGATATAATAGTCATACTGGATATTACAATTTATCTGAAATAGTTTTGGGATTTAAAGAAATTGTTGAAAATGCTTATAATATCTATCTTCCCTCTCTGCAACATTGGTTTGTAAATCGTATAGATATTGCAATTTGTTTTGATTTAGAAAATCAGCAGAATGTTTTGGGATATATTAATAATTTGAGTTTGTGTAGTTATCCTCGTCGTCAGTTAAAAAATTACGGTGATTTTGGTGGTACTGGTGTATATTATGCTGGTTCTTCTACTACCTTAAAAATATATAATAAATATGCTGAATTTAAAAAGCATGATATGAGTAAATTTAAAAATACTTCTTTTGATTTGATTAATTATTTAGATATTATAAAAGGATTTATTCGATTTGAAGTTGAAATTAAAAAGAAAAAATTAGTTAGTATTTATAATAAAAAGTATATTAGAGTAAGAAATATATGTTATAATGATTTAAGAAATATTTGGAGTGATGAATTTATGAAATTATTGAAAATGTATGAAAGTGATTTAAAAGTTGTTAGAAGTAAAGAAGAAGTTGAAAATAGATTATGTACTTTGTTTGGTTCTAGAAAAGGTAATAGATTGTATAGTTTTTATTTAAGTTTAGTTGTTGATGGTATTAATTTGGTAAAGGCTAGGACTTCTCATAATGTTTATTATACTAATGTAAGAGATTTAAAGAAAGCTGGTGTTGATTTTTCTCAGATGTTAGATATAAATTATGAACATATTGTTGATTTTAATCCATTTGAATTTAAAGAGGTTGTTTAATGAAATGTAGTATTGCTTTAGATAAATTTTTGTATAAACAAGAATTAAAAAATAATTCTGTAGATACAATAGCATATTATAAACAACGTATTGGTTATTTTATAGATTTTGTTAATGATAAGAAAGTAAGAAAAATTACTTCAGGTGATTATGACAATTATTTATTGTATCTAAAAAATAAAGATATTTCAGAAGCAACAATTAAAACTTCTCTTACTGCAGTTCGCGTATTTCTAAATTTCTGTTACCATGAAAAGTTTATGAAAAAAGATATTGTTTCTGGTCTTAGTACTTATAAAGCTGGTACAAAAACTATTGTTATTCTTTCAGAAGTACAAATAGAAGAAATATATTCTAATTATGATGAAACTAAGTTTTATGGGGCCAGAAATCTTTTAATGATATCTTTTATGCTTGATTGTGGATTACGTGTATCTGAAATGTTAAATTTAGAAGTAGATGATATACAGACAGATTTACATTTAATTAAAGTTAGGCGGTAAAGGTAATAAGGAAAGATTAGTGCCACTTTCAGATACTACTTTGTATTATTTTTATAATTATTTAGATGTAAAACAAGATATTACTGATTTTCTCTTTGTAGATATAAAAAATAATAAGATTACTACTTCAGCAGTTCGTAGAATATTAATTAATTTGAAACGTAAGTTAGGTTATACTACTCTTTTTCCGCATTATTTGCGACATACATTTGCTACATATTTTATTTTGTATGGTGGTGACCCTTTGTCTTTAAAAATTATTCTTGGTCATACTACATTATATATGACAGAAATATATGTACATATAGCTAAACAAATTGCTCTTGCTAGAAATGTAAAATATACTCCTCTTTCAAATATTCCATTTTTTCAAAAAAAGAGAAGATAAATTTCTTCTCTTTTATTTTATTTTTAATATTCTATAAAATGGATATGCAATAATTAATATTATTAAAAATATTGATATATTTACTTTTTTTTCTGTTAATATATAAATTATATAGTTTATTATTGCAAATGTTGTACTTAATCCAATTGTTTCAAATATTATTCTTTTTATTTTTCTTTTCATTTTATATTCCTTTCTTGTATTCCTAATATTTGGTCTGTTGATGTATTATAAAATTCTGCTAGTGTTATTAGATGACTAATGGGTAGTTCTCTTTTTCCAGTTTCATATCTGTAATATTGTTGTCTTTTCATTCCTAATATTTCTGCAATATTTTCTTGTGTTAAATTTTTATTTTCTCTAAATTCTTTTAAATTTTTTATATACATATTTTTTCCTTTTTGTTGACATTTTATTTTTTTTGTTATATTATTGTTTTGTAATCTAAACGGTTGCGTTGTTGAAATAACTTGGTGCCTCGAACTGGAATTGAACCAGTGACACAGGGATTTTCAGTCCCTTGCTCTACCAACTGAGCTATCGAGGCAAATAAATAAATAAAAAAAATGGCGACCTGGAACGGGCTCGAACCGTCGACCTCTAGCGTGACAGGCTAGCGTTCTAACCAACTGAACTACCAGGCCGTA
>CANDRW010000008.1 GCA_947388675.1 uncultured Clostridium sp.
GTCGACATGCTCATACCTAAATAATCATACAACGCCAACGAATCAGAGGTATTATATAGTAGCAAAATTAGAAAAAATTGATTGAAAAACCATAAAACAGTTGATTTTGATAGTGTTATAGAGATTATACGAAGAAAAATTTTTGAGATTATACAAATCACTAAAAGTGTGCTATACTTTTAGTCGAGGAGAGTGATGGAATATGAAAAAGATTTTTTTGATATTAATACCAATTCTATTATTAATTGGGATTATAGTTTGTATATTCGTAATGCAACCTAAAGAGGTAAGCACTATTCCAGAAAATACAACTATAAAGGTTGGAGAATCAGATGAGAAAAACACATTAACAGATAATGTAGAAACTTCTAATGATGTAACTAAAAGCAATAGTGAAACAGAAAACATTATAAACGAAACTACAAGTGAAAATAAAGAAACAGAAAAGAATACTTTAACGAATACTACTTCAAATAATCAAACAAAAACAGAAGATAAAAACAAGACAACAACTAAAACACAAACAAGTGCAAAGTCAAATAATACAAATAAGGATAGCAGTACTAATTCAAATAAGACAACAACTACAAGCAAAAAGCCAGCCACTAATACAACTAACTCATCTACAAATAAAACTAATACTACTACTGTAAATAGTACATCTAATAATGGAAATAAAACCAATACAACGCTTACTACTAAAAAAGAAGAAACGCATAAACACTTTATGCCAGTTAATGCAGGATGGTTTAAAACAGTTGATGAATTAGAAGCAGAAGTAGATAGAGAATTTGATAAATGGGACAAAAAGTATTATGCAGGGGAGATAACTTGGGATGAATTGGGTAAGTATTGTCCAATCCGGATACGAATCCTTTAGATGTTCTTGTGGAATGTATGGTTTAAATTATTCCTATGAATAATCTAAAAATATACCAAAGAAATAGATAAGAGAGTAAAGAGGTTGAAAAAAATTTCAGCTTCTTTTTTTATGCAAAAAAATTATTAAGAGAAGGAGAAAAGTGAATGAAAGGATTAAAAAAGAATTTTAAGAGAATTATATATTTACTTTTATTAATAGTAGTTTTATTTAATACAGTTGGTGCAACAGCACAAAAAGTTTTTGCAGCAATAGCACAAGGAACATATATTGCCAGAATATACGAAACAGCATTTACAGACAACTTAGGTCAAAATATTTTCAAAATTCGAGTGGAAGGAGATGAAATTCCAAAATTGACAGATACACGGTTTTCGGACAAACAGCCTTCTGCCTTAATCATCATCTAGATCACCCTGAGACATTCCTAACATACAATGTTTCAAGTGATTTTTCATCTGGTGATTTCAAAAAATGTGCAAGACTTGCATATTTAGGCTATTACCGATATTCAAATAGTTCTGGAAATGCAAGTAAAGGATTAACAGGGCGTGAAGATAGTGTTCAATATGCCTTCACAGCTAATTTGATATGGCAAAATTTAGGTCAGGTACCAAACAGCTATAGTTTAGGTAGTGATTTCGACTCATTTAAAACAGAGGTTATGGACGAGTATAACAAATGGGATACTCTACCAAGTTTTAACGGTTCTAATCAAACTATGGATTTAGGACAAACGAAAGAACTAACTGATAGTAATGGGGTTTTAAAATACTATGAAAGTTTTGAATATACGAAAGATAAAGTAACATTTAAGCATACAAAAGGAAGCAATAAAATGACTATTAAAGTAGCATCTGATGCAGATAAAGAATCAGTATCAGTAACAGAGTCAAATGCTAGAAATAACAAAATGGGAAAATACATCAATACTAGAAGTGTTCAAACTAACTTTGTATTATCACCAATTCCAGCTAACACAGCAACACACCAAAGATTACTTGTTTCTTATGGTTACAATGATCCTAAGTACTTGAGAATAAATGTAAATATCAATTTGCATGGGGATCTAGAATTAGCCAAAAAGGACAATAAAGGCAATTTTATACCAGGCGTAAAATTTAAAGTGAGCTATAACGAAGATATGTCAAACCCAATAGGAACATATACTACTTTAGAAAATGGAAAAGTTGTAGTAAAAGAATTGAATCCTAAGAAAGTATATATACAAGAAGTTGAAGTACCAGAGAACTTAATATTAGATACTTCAGTACATGAAGTAACAATTAAGCCAAATGACGTAACACCTTATACAGCAACAAACAACTGGAAACAAGGAAGAATTAAAGCTACTAAAAAAGATGAAGAAACAGGAAAGGTAGTCAAAAAGGCTGGAACTGTTTTTGATATCTATAATTCACAAAATACTAAGGTATCTACAATGACAACAAATGAAGAAGGAATAGCAACATCAGAGTTATTGGACTATGGAGTTTACTACATTAAAGAAAAAACAGCACCAGATAAATACACTATTAAAGCAGAAGTAAGTGAAAATATAGACATTAAAGAAAATGGAAAAATTTATGAAATAACAGCAACTAATACTAGAGTAAAAGGTAGTGTAATTATTTCAAAAGAAGACACCAAAACAAAAAAGATTGCTCAAGGTGATGCCACTCTTGCAGGAGCAGTTTATGGGGTATATACAAGAAGTGCGATTTTAGATCCAGCAGATGGAAGTAAAATTTATGATGCTAATGTAAAAATTGGAGAATTAGTAACTGATGATGAAGCAAATGCTACTATGAATAACTTATATTTGGGTGAATATTATGTACAAGAAATTAAGCCAAGCAAAGGTTATAACTTAGATGATACTAAATATAATTTTGATTTAACTTATGAAGGTCAAGAAGTAAAAATAGTTACTAAAAAAGTAACTGTAAAAGAAAGAGTTATTTCACAACCTTTTGAAATTATCAAAATATCTGTAACTGGTTCTACAGAAGGACAATTATTAAAAGGTGCTGAGTTCACTATAAAGTTAAAAAGTGATGTGGAAAAAGCAGGTTCATGGGAAAAAGCACCTAGAGCCAAGAATGCAGATGGAGAAATCGCAGCAATATTAGTTACAGACGAAAAAGGCTATGCTAAGAGTGAAAGGTTACCTTATGGAACTTATATTGTAAGAGAAACAAAAGTACCAGATGAAAAAGAAAAAACAGAAGATTTTACAGTTAAAATTACAAAAGATAGTAGTGAACCTCAAACATGGAGAATTTTTAATGATGAAGAATTTACCTCTGTTTTAGCAATTATTAAAAAAGATGTAGAAACAGGAAAAACTATTCAAATAGAGGGAGCAAAATTCAAAATTAAGAATACTGATACAGGCAAGTATTGGGGATATTGGGACTGGAATCCACTTCCACACTATGTGGATCAATGGATTACAGACAAAACAGGAACAGTAATGACAAATGATAAACTTCCAATAGGAAATTATCAATTAGAAGAACAAAAAAGCCCAAAAGGATATTTAATTAGTTCAGAGCCAGTACCATTCAGAATTTCTTCACATACAGCTTATGAAATATTACCAGATGAAAATACAGCAGTTATCACAGTTACTCAAAAAGATACTTCTGTCAAAGGGCAAGTAAATGTGGAGAAAAAAGGTGAAGTCTTAACAGACTTTAAAGATGGCAAATTTATTTATGAAGAAAAAGGTCTACCAGGTGCTAAATATGAAATAGTAGCAAAAGAAAATATAATGGATCCATCTAATGATGGCACAATTCTTTATGAAAAAGATAAAGTAGCTGATACCATTATAACCAATAGTGAAGGTAAAGCGACTTCTAAAAAGCTACCACTTGGCGAATACTATGTAAGAGAAGTGGAAGCTCCCAAAAATATGGTTTTAAGCAATGAAGTAAAAAATGTTTCATTAAAGTATAAAGACCAAAATACACCTATTATATTTGCAGATACTTCTTTTGTAAATCAAAGACAAAAAGTAGACTTAAATGTAATAAAAAAAGATGCAGACAACAATATAGAACTTCAAGGAGCAGAATTTGGTTTATATGCTAAAGAAGATATAGCGAACAATAGTGGTGATATTGTAGTAGATAAAGGACAATTAATTGAAAAAGTAACAAGTGGAGAAGATGGAAAAGTACACTTTGAATCTGATTTACCATTAACCAACTTTGAAATAAAAGAACTTAAAGCACCTATTGGCTATTCTTCAAGTGATAAAGTAATAGAAGTAGATGCTAATTATAAAGGTCAAGCGATTGAAACGATTGAACTTGAATATGAATTTAAAAATAAAATAACTAAAATAGAAGTTTCTAAACAAGACATTACAGATGAGTCAGAAATTGAAGGTGCACAGTTAACTGTTTTTGAAAAAGATAATCCAGGAGCAATATTTGATACTTGGATTTCAGGGCAAGATGGAAAAGATGATAAAGGCAATTTCAAGCCTCATTTAATGAAAGGTTTAGAAGTAGGAAAGACCTATGTATTAAGAGAAACATCTAGTCCATATGGATTTGCACTAGCACAAGACATAGAATTTACAGTAGAAGATACTGGAAAAGTTCAAAAAGTGGTAATGAAAGACGAACTTGTATATGGAGAATTAAAGTTTAACAAATACGGGGAAATATTCAATGAAGTCAGAGAAAATGAAACGGAATTTGGAAAAACTAAAACTCCAGTATGGAATACATCTAACTTGTTAGGTGCAGAAATTAGTATTCACGCAGCAGAAAATATAAAAATAGGAAATACAACTTATTATTCAAAAGATGAAAAAGTAGAAACGCTAGAAAGCGACTGGGAAATTATAACAAGTAAAAAGTTACCAGTAGGAAATTACTATTATGTAGAAACAAAAGTACCTCATGGCTACATTGAGAATAAAGAAAAACACTATTTTACAGTAGAAGATAATCAAATTAATGAATTACAAGTAATAAAAAGTAGTTTATATAATAATCGTGCTAAAGTTAATATTGATATGACAAAAGTTTTAGAAGAACAAAAAGTGTTTATAAATAATGAAGCATATAAAGACATTATATTTGGAATTTTTGCAAGAGAAGATATATATGGCTATATGGGAAATGTAGCAATTGAAAATGGAACATTAATTGCTATTAGTGGAATTACAGACAAAGGCTTACTAGAAAATGTCCCAGATCTACCAAACGGAACTTATTATTTAAAAGAACTTGCAACAAATTCACAATATGTTTTAAACGATACTGAATACGATTTTGAAATAGGATATAAAGGAAAAGATGTAGCTGAATATACCATTACAATTGGTGAAGAGGGTATAATTGATAATAAGTTAGCTCGTGGAACTATTCAAGTTAGAAAAGTAGATACTTTAGACGAAAGCAAAAAGCTAGAAAACATAGAGTTCAACATTTCTAGTAAGAAAGATATGAGTAAAATTATTTCTACAGAAAAGACAAATAGTGAAGGTATTGCTACATTTGCAGACTTAGAACTAGGTACATATTATATTCAAGAAGCCAAACAAGTAGATGGATATACTTTGAATGATACAATATATCAAGTAGAAGTAAAAGCAAATGGAGATATGCTAATGATAAGATGCGAAAATAAACCAACAGAAATGACATTCTCAAAAGTAGATGAAACAAGTACAAATGAATTACCAGGAGCAAAAATTCAAATTATTGATAAAGAAACTGGCGAAATTATTGAAGAATGGATTTCTACTAAGGAACAACACATTATTCATTATCTAGTAGAGGGTAGAGAATATATAATGAAAGAAGTAACAGCACCTAACGGTTATGAAATTGCAGAAGAAATTACTTTTATAGCTGGTGATGGTCAAAAAGTTACTATGAAAGATATGCCTACACCAGTAGTACAAACTGGAAATGAAACAAACTACTTATTACTATTGGGAAGTGTTATTATTTCATTGATAGGATTAACAACAGGAATTATTATCTTAAAAAGAAGAAAAGATAACTAAGATTTGAGTGGTATTCGTACCACTCTTTTTCAAAAAAAATTAAATTATAGGGAGGAATTTTATTATGTTAAATATTACAGAAATTAGAATTAAAAAAATAGGAAAAGGAGATTTACTAGCAGCAGCTAGTGTATGTATAGACAATTGTTTTATTATGAATGAAATCAAATTATTAGATGGAAAGAATGGAAGATATATTAGTTTTCCTAACAGAAGATTAAAAAATAAAGATATTAGAAAGAATTTTTCATATCCAATTAACAACGAAACAAGATTACAGTTATTAGATGCAATTTCAGAAGAATATGATAAAACAAGTATAAAAGAATAGAAAAAACTAGAAGATGCAAGAGAATAAAACCTTTTGTATCTTCTTTTTTTATAACTATCAAGTAAAAGAAATTACTTGAAATTAAGTTTTTTATTTTGAACATGCAAAGGAGGAGAGCGTAATGATAGAATTATATAATGCTGATTGTCTTGAAAAAATGAAAGATATTCCAGAGCAAAGCATCAATTTGATTCTTACAGATCTACCATATGGAACTACAAAATGTAGGTGGGATAAAAAAATTAATTTAAAACAAATGTGGGAGCAATATGAAAGAATTATAACCAATAATGGAGCGATATGTTTATTTGCACAAAATAAGTTTTTTTATGAATTAGTAAAAAGTAATGAAAAATTATATAGATACGATTTAATATGGGATAAAGTGTTAGTAATAGGATTTTTAAATGCTAAAAGACAACCAATGAGACAACATGAACAAATAGCAGTTTTCTATAAACAACAGCCTAAATATAATCCACAAATGAAAATAGGCAGGCCATTGCATGGAAAAGGAAATATAAAATTAGAAAAATCAAGAAATAATAATGTATATGGAGAATTTTATAATATGCCAGATGTAAGAAAAGGTAGTACAGAGAAATATCCAACAAGCATATTAAGGTTTCGAAGAGTGCATCCGAGTAAAATGATATATCCAACTGAAAAGCCCATAGAATTATTAGAGTATTTGATAAACACATATACAGAGGTAAATGAAACTGTACTGGATAGTTGCATGGGAAGCGGAACAACAGGTATAGCATGTAAAAATCTTAATAGAAATTTTATAGGTATAGAAATAGAGAAAACTGCTTTTGAACTAGCAAAAAAAAGGATAGCAAAGATACAAGAATAAAACTTGTGTCTTTTATTTTTTTCAAAAAAGAGGAGGAACAAAAGAGATGCAAAAAGAAATTTTAGAAGAATTGCATGAATTACAAGATGCAACGGAATTTATTATAAACAATGAAGAATTTGTAGAAAATAAACACATAGAAAATTACTTGAGAAGTTTAGAAAGAATTAGATACAATATTTTTAATAAAATCAAACTACAATCAAAATATCAAGTAGATGAAAATGAAAAGATAAATTACTTAAACAATAGATACAAGGCAGAAGTAAAAAATGAAATTTTAAAAATATATATTCCAGAAGTCATTCCCAAATACAAAAATGTTAATAATTATGCTTACAAAAATATAATGCTAAATGTTATGGAACAAACAAAACAATATAAAGATTTATTCAATAGTGAATTAGTATTTGTGTTTATTAAAATATCAGAGCAACAAAAGAATTTTGATATAGATAATAAATTTGTAAAGCCAATTATTGATGGTTTGGTATTATCAAAAGTGATAAAAGATGACAATATAAATAATATGTTTTATGGTGTATTAGGAACAACTGATATCAATAAAAGCCCACACACAGAAGTTTGCGTTGTTAGAGGAGAAAAAGTATTAAGTTGCATACAAAATATGCTATAAAATAGTACTTGAATTATAGGCAACTTGGGTATTTTTTGACTACCTTAAGTTGCCTATTTTGATAGTACCAAAATCATTGGGAGATAAGGAAAAGCTGAAAATAGGGTAGGTGTGTTTAGGGGGAAGAAACGACTTAAAAGAAAAAATGCTAAAAATAAGTCGTATCTTATGTAGGAAAGGAAAGTGATGCAAATGTGCGAATGAGATTAACGGAAAAAGATATTCAACTGTTATCATTTTTAGGAAGATATAAAATAATGGTAGCAGCAGAAGCTAAAAAAATTTATGGTGGGAGAAAAATTTATTATTTAAGAAGATTAAAAGCATTAGAGTTAGGAAAGTATATTCAAAGAATGGACTATTACTATATAAAGTTAGATATAAATGGCACAAAACTAATTAGAAAATTAGGATATAGATATAATGGTTTGTGCAGAAAAAAGAAGTATCAAGAAAGAATAAGAGATATATCTAAAATTGCAACACTAACATTAGATAGTAACATAGAATTTTTAACAAGTTCTGAAGTAAAAGATAGTCAAGTTTATACAGAAGTATCAAGAAAGTTTATAGGAGAACTGTTTTACCAAAATAAAAAGTTTATAGCATACTATATTTCAAAAGAAAAGGAAAATAGTTATATTAAACAAGTTATTAATGATATGAGAAAAACAATTAACTATAAATATGCTCTCATCTTTTTGGAGAATTTTAAATTATTAAATAAAAGCAACAAATATTTCATACTAGGAAAAGAGAATACATTGATTATAAAGCCAAATAAAATTAATTTAGAAAGAATGAAAATTTTTCAAGAGTTAGATTTTTACGAAATTTTAATACAAATTTACAAAGGACAAGAAGTATTATTATCTAACTGGGAAAAAGCATATTATATGACAGAAGATACTTACATTATATTAACACCATTTATAGATACAGAAAAATTACACAGATTAAATATATTTTACAATAGCAATGAAAACCAAAGAAAGAAAATAGATATTATAACTTTAAAGGAAAACATATCAAAGATAAAAGAGATACTAACTAATAGTACAAACATAATAGAACTAGATGGTTGGTTAGGAGGTATTAGTGAAAAAATTAAAGAGGTATAAGATACCTTTATTTTTTTTATTAACAAGTCGGAATTTTTATTCCAGTTATTAATAGTTATATCAAAATATTAGAGCAGAGCTTTAATACAACATTTTCAATAGGTATTAGTATTGCAGTATGGCTAATATTAGATACCATTATAATACTAACAGTAAAAAACATTATACTGACCAAAGAAAATGCAAAAATTGAGGTAGAAGGAATAAGGCTAAAAAGAAAGGATGGAACATATGGAACAGCAGATTGGGGAACTAAAGAAGAAATAGAAGAGTATTTAGGAATAGGAAAAAGAGATGGAATCATAATAGGGCAAACAAAAGACAAAGAATTAATTACATTACCATTAAATACATATTTGAATAAGAATATAGCAGTTTTTCGGTTCAAGTGGTAGCAAAAAGTCAAGAGGTTTTGCAATTCCAAATGCCATTGAATTAGCACAAGAAGAATTACAAAATGTAATCGGCAGAAATATGAGTTTAGTTATTACAGATCCAAAAGGTGAATTATATAGAAAACTAGCAAAATACTTAGAAACAGAAAAAGAATATGATGTAAAGATATTCAATTTAGTAAATCCTTTATACTCAAATGGTTCAAAATTTATTGGATTCGTAGAAGATGAAACAGATGCACAGATTTTTAGTCAAATAGTTATTGAAGGAACGCAGCTAGATAGAAAGTCAGGTGGAGACGAATTCTGGAATAGAGGAGAACAAAATTTATTAAAAGCATTATTGCTATATGTTATTCATTATGAGAATGAAGAAAATAAGAACTTAGGATATATATATGACCAATTAGCAAGTGGAAATATTAAAAAGATAGATGATTTGTTCTTAGACACAGAAGGACCAACTAAACTAGCATACAATATCTATGCTCAAGCTACAGATATTGTAAAGCAATCAATTGTAACAGGTCTTGCTACAAGATTACAAATTTTCCAAACAGATAAAATTAGAAATATAACCAATAAGGATGAAATTAATTTTGAAAGTATTGGAACTAGAAAGACTTGCATATTTGTAGTAACCAGTGATACCAATTCTACATTTGATTTTCTTTCAACATTGTTCTTTTCATTTTTATTTATCAAGCTAATAAAATTAGCAGATGAAAACATAGATGGTAGATTAAAAGTAGAAACTTCATTAATATTAGACGAATTCACAAATATTCGGAAGAATAGTCGATTTTGAGAAGAAATTAGCAACAACAAGAAGTAGAGGTATCAATATATTTATGATATTTCAAAACATAGCACAATTAAAAAACAGATATGATAATGATGTATGGCAAGAAATACTACGGTAATTGTGATACTAAAATATGTATGGGATGCGGAGATATCTTGACAGCAGAATATATTACAGAATATTTACGGTGTAGCAACAGTAGAAACAAATGCAATTAGAAAAGAGGCTGGATTTGACGGAAACTTTACTTATGGTATGGCAAATGTGGCCACCAATAAAAGAAATTTAATGAATCCAGACGAACTATTAAAAATGAACCATAACCAAGAAATAGTAATGGTAAGAGGTAGAAAACCATTCATTTGCAATAAATTTGATTATTCGCAACATGAAGAGACAGATAAATTAGAAGATATGACTATTGAAGAACAAAAAGAAAAATTCAAAAAGAACATAGAAGAAAGTAATTTAAAAACAATAAAAGTTAAAAAAGTACAGTATTCATTTAAGAATTTTTAAAGATAAGGAAAGAGGTGAAAAAATATGACAAAAGAATTGCAAGAAAAAATTATATGGCAAAATATTCATTCGTCAAAGGTTAAAGGTAAAATTTTGCTAGGAAAAATTATTGCAATAGAAACAGAAAAAATGAAAGAGCAAGACATTAATTGTGCTATTGTAAATTTTAAAGGAATCAAAGTATTAATACCTGCTGAAGAAATGTTAAAAGGGGAGCATAGTAAAAAGGTGTTAAGAAATATGATAGGAGCAGAGATTAAATTTATTATAGTAGAATCAGATAATATAACACAAAAAGCTGTAGGCTCAAGAATTAAAGCAATGGAACGAATAAGAGAAATAAACTTAAAAAAATTAGAAGTTGGAGATAAAATATATGGCAAAGTAGTGGGAACTTGGAAACAATATATTAGATTAGAATGTGTAGGAATAGAATTTGTAATAAATGCAAAAGACTTACAATATGGCTATGTAGAAGATGTGTCAAAACTATACAAAATCAATGAGCAAGTAAAAGTTGTAGTAAAAGAAATTTCAAAAGACAAAAAAAGTATGAAAATATCAGTAAAAGACTTATTAGAAGATCCATTCAAAGACATAAGAAAAGAATTTACAGAAAGAGGAGAATATTTAGCAACAATAACAGGATATACAGATAATGGCATTTTTGCAAGTATCAAACAAGGAATTGACACAATTTGCATTTTACCAACTTGGTTAGATAAGCCACCAATACCAGGAGAAAAAGTAGTTGTCAAAATTTATAAGATAGTACCAGAGAAAAGAAAAGTTTATAGTACATTGATAAAAGTGATAGGAAGTGATGCAAGTGAATGAAGTACAAAATAAAATTGTAAAATTATTATGGGATTTCAATTCTTTAAGAGAAGAACATATAAAGAAAATATTAGGCTGTAAAGGAGATAGTATAGGTTCATTAGTAGCAAAGAAAATAATAGTTAGAGAAAGTAATGGTATTATTAGACATAAATTAAAAGAAATAAACAATAGAAATGTAGCTGCTTTTGATGTGGTTATGGATTATCTTGACAGAGATCCCAAGATTTTAAAAGGAAAGCACCCTGCTAATGTAACATTAAAAACCAAGCATACTACTTATGATATTATTGCAGTTAAAGATGAGGAATTTGAAAAAATATGTAAAGATATTGATACTGTATCAACAGCAGATAAATTAATAATTATTATTGAAACAAAAGAATATAAAAAGAGAAGAATTGAAACTATAAAACCATGCTATATATGTACATTTCCACCGTTAGAAATAGTAGATAGCATTAATTAGTAGAAAGAGAAAGTTGGAGAAAATCTAACTTTCTTTTTTCAACTTTTTATGATAAGATATAGAAGAAAAGAGGGAAAGTTAAAAATGACAATGAATGAATTAACAGAGTATTTAGATAGAAAAATACAAGAAAATAAAGACTTTATAAAAATTACATTTTATGAAGCAAGAGTAAAATTGAATTTAACGAAAGAAGAAACAAACCAATTTATACAATTAGCAAGAATTAGATTGGAAAATATGAACTATAAAGTGTATCTTACAAATCAGAAATTTACATATCAAAATATGCTTGTTGTAGTAAAACAAAATGAACTAATGATAGCAGCTAAAAAATAATAGGAGGCAAATTAAAATGTATGAACCAATTACAAAACAAAGTATTGAAAAACTAGAAGTTAGTAATAGTGCAATAGAAATATTAAAAAGAAATAAAATAAGAAATATTAGTCAATTATGTAAAAGAACTAGAACAGAACTAAAGGAAATAGGTATAGGGCAAAAAGATATTAGAGATATAGAAATTAGTTTGCAGTTAGTTGGATTAGATTTAAAGAATAATATGCGTTAAGTATAGTAAGGAGAATTATGAAATTAAAAAAATTTGATGTTATAGAACTAAAAGATGAAACCAAAGCGATAGTATTAGAAACTACTAATACTAAGTGCAAAATAAAGAATGTAGATATTTCAAAAGATGTAGTAGAAATAGATAAAGAAGATATTAATAAGATACTTTTTCAAAAAGAGTAGATAAATTAATATGGGAGCTAGTTTGTGCTAGCTCCTCTTTCAGTCATGTAATTTATTTGAATCATTATGTATTTATCAAGTCGTTGACTTTGTCTGAGAATTTTCTCATAAGGTGCGTTGTTTTCAATTAACCTTTCTAATTTAGATTTATTCTTAAAAATCAGTAAAATTATTTTAGGATCCATAAAAATCAACTCCCTTCTAATAATAGTATAACAAATTTACATAAAAAAGTGTGTCGCAATTTGTCGACCACAAGAAAAAAGTTTTATTTTGTAGAAAAAATGACTATATTATGATATGATAAACGAAAGACAAATAGTAAGTTGTCGAGAAAATAATTTGTTTTTATATATGGAGGGACAATATGAGTACTAGAGTAGATTATAGTAAAATTATCAAGTATGTAGAAGATTCAAAAGAAGATATTATTGAAATAACTCAAAAAACAGTAAAAAAAATAGCCAATAATGAATTACCTAAAAGTTTTTTCAGTAATAGTTACATAGCTAAAGGAAATAATGAATTAGCAAGATATATTTTAGAAAAAGGATTTGAATTCGAAATTACAGAACCTAAAATAACTATAAAAAAGAAGAGCGCATAATAAAGTTATAGAGTAGCAAAGTTAAATTGACACTAATACAGAAAAGAAAAAAATAATAATTGCGTATTAAAATTCAAAGTTATTTTTAGGAGATTTGTTATGTATGATTATGTTTTACAATATGGATTTGATAAAGATACACAAAATACTATTCAAGAGATAAAAAAATGCTTAAAAGAAAGTGATGTTAAAGATAAAGAGAGAAACTGGTTACCACATATAACTATTGATTTATATGACTGTGAAGACAAAGAGAAATTTATACAAAAATTAGATCAAGTAGTTAGAAAAATAGACAACTTTAAAATTGAGTGTAAAAATCTAAATAATTTTAATGAAGAAACTCTCTATATAGAGCCACATAATAAAGAAATTCTAATGAAACTAAAGTCAATATTTGATGAAGAACTCACAGAATATAGGTTAGAAGTAAGAAGAAAACGAGAATATATACCACATATTACTTTATGCACAAATGATGATTTAACAAAAGCAAAAGAAATAGCAAAGCAAAAATTCAAACCATTTGTAGCAAAAATAGAATATTTGTGGGTTTATAACTGTGATATGAAACTTATTAAGGAATATGAACTAAAATCATAAGAAGAAAGGTAAAATAAGATGCGAAGGCTGTTAAGAATAAGTTTTAATCAAGCGATATTTTCATTTATTCCAGTAATTTCATGGATGTTGCTTGGGTTAGTATTGGATAAAAATTTAGCAAATGTTTTTACACTTACATATCCAATTCAGTTTATATGGCAAATGTTTAGATCTATATTTGGAACAGGTGCAAATATAAGCAAAGAAAAAGATAAGAAGGAAAATGCAGTTTTATCTGGTATGACACTTCGGAATAATTATTGGAGCAATTGTTTTTGGATTTATTGCAATTAATATAAAAAGTTATATAGAATTTATGAATATGGATTATAACATCTATAAAGAATTTGCCACATATTCTGTAATTCAGTTATACATCCAATTAGTATTCGCTTTTGTTATGGAAAAACTGTATTTTGAAGGAAAAGAAAAAATAGCCAATAAATATATGCTAACTCTCAATATACTTAACTTCGTAATATTGATAGGAGCATCATTATTAACAAAAGACAAAGTGGCTATTGTAATTGCTACACTAATTGCTATTTTTATCTATACACTATATGTAACTATAAAGCAATACAGAAAATTCAAATTTGAACTTACATTATTAAGCAATATAAAATATGAATCTGTTTCAATAGCAAGAGATATATTCTTTTTCTTAACTTATCTGTTTGGATTTAGCAATGTTTTAGAATTTGGAGAAGAATATACTACAGCATTAAACTTTGCAGCACTAATAACTGATACACAATGGGATTCATTAGGAGCAGTAGATACAGTAGCAAAAATAGATATAAGTAAAGGAAAATTTAATTATAAAGAACATAAAAGAAATGCTTACAAATTGTTAGGAATATTATTGCTTAGTAGCTTTTTTATGTTACTATTCTCATATAGATTTTATAAACTAAATTTAGTTATTACTACTTTATATCTAAGTGTTGAGCTAGTAAACTTTCTATTAGAACCATTATATCAAATAAAAGTATGTGATCTACAGCTAGCAGATAAATTTGAAACAAAAGTAACAACAAATAAAATAGTAGTATCTGGAATAAGAACAATGGCATCATTTTTTAAAACACCATTTTGCACAGCGATAGGACAAACACTTGCCATAATAGAACAGTTTATCGTTGTAAATATTTTGTTTTATAAGAACTTTAAGATAGGTAAAGATGGAACAGTAGTAAAAAAATAAGATAAAGCGAGGAGAACAATATGAACCAAAAATGTAATATAGGTATAGACATAGATAATGTAATATCAAATTTTGATGAAGAACTATTAAAAGAATTTCTAGAACATGATAAAACTTTGAGAAATACAGGAATAGTAAATGAAAAAGCAGATTATATCACAAGAGGGATGTTTGACTGGAATAAAGAAGAAACAGATAGTTTTTATCATGCTAATATAGAAAGAATTGCTAAAAGTCTAAAAACAATTGATAAAGCACCAGATTATATTAACAAATTAAAAACAGAAGGATATGGTATTTATATTATTAGTGGTAGAGATAATGGAGAATATTCAGATGCTCATAAAATGACTGTAGATTGGCTAGAAAATAATAAAATAGAGTATGACAAGTTAATACTAACCAATAGTAAAAATTCGCTAGAGAAGGCAAATATATGCTTAGAAAATGATATAAGTATTATGATAGATGATTCAGTAAGAATTCTTGTAGAAGCACAGAATAGAGGAATTACTACTTTACTTATGGATACAAACTATAATAGAAAAGAAGAAGGACTACAAAGAGTACATAATTGGAAAGAAATCTATGAATTTGTGAAGGACTTTCATAGGGAAAAGCTAAATGTAATATTAGATACTGATACCTATAATGAATGTGATGATCAATTTGCACTTGCTTATATGTTAAAAAGTCAAGACATATTTAATGTTGAAGCAATAACAGTAGCACCTTATATCAATAAACACTGTACTATTCCAGAAGGACAAGATAATAGTTACAATGAAATACTAAAAATATGTAAGTGGTTGAACTTTGAAACGGCTAATAAGGTATTTAAAGGTGCTATGGACTTTATGATAAATGGATATGACGAAGATAATGATGCAGTAAATAAAATCATTGAAATAGCATTAAAAAATGAAAAAACTTATATTATGTCAATAGGAGCTGTAACGAATGTAGCATTAGCAATTAAAAAAGAGCCAAAGATAATAGATAGAATTGAAGTAGTATGGCTAGGTCGGACATAGCTTTTTACAAGGACATAACATAGAGACTAATTTTAAAGATAGAACTGCTGTCAAGACTGTGTTTGATTCAAAAGTAAAACTAACAGTTATTCCTGCAAAAAGTGTAGCTTCTAATTTAAGAACATCAATATATGAGCTAGAACATTTCTTGAAAGGAAAAAGTAAATTATGCGACTACCTATGTCAAAGATTTTACAATGATGGCTATCATGGAATACAAGAAAGAAGAGTAATTTGGGATATTAGTGTAATTGCGTATTTGATAGATAAAAGATGGTTTGAAAGTAAAGAAATTAGTTGTCCGAACATCAAAGAAGATAGTTCTTACAAGATAACAAATGATAGGCATAAAATAAGAATGGTCAATTACTTAAATGTTGACAAAATCTATTCGGATTTATTTAAAAAGTTGGGAGGCAAATGATGAACAATATAACTTACAAATTTGATATTTCAAAAAAAAATAAAGAATTTATAGAGCATAATTTGGAATTATACAATTTTTCGAAAAATGAATGGTTAAATCCAATTATATATAGAAGAGAACAAAAAGAATTTGGATTCTATGCATATGTTGATAATGAAATAATAGGTGGAGCATATGGATTTATTGATGACGGATATTGGATATGGCTTGATTTATTATTTGTAGATGAGAAATATAGAAATATTGATGTTGCTACTAATTTAATGAAAAAGATTGAAATATTTGCAATAGAAAATAAATGCATAGGAATTAGAACTGATACATGGAGTTTTCAAGCAAAAGAATTTTATGAAAAAATGGGATTTACTGTGTATGGCGAGTTAGAAAATCATCCACCACACGCAACAGATTATTTATTAAAAAAAGTTTTAATAACTGATGAAAAAGATTTTCCAGAACCTATTAAATAAATTAATGGAAAGGGATAATATATGAAATTAACAAGTAAAGAAGCAAGAGAAATATTAGAAAATGCAAGGACGCATACAGATGATGAAAGATGGATTAATCATTGCATATGTGTTGGACAGACAGCAGGAAAAATAGCAAAAGCATTAGATGAAAAAGGCTATGATTTAGATGTAGATAAAGCAATTACATTAGGATATGTACACGATATTGGAAAAATGATTGGACCTTCTAAACGGACATGTTATGAATGGTTACAACTACATGAAAGAACATGAATATGATGAAGAATATTGTAATATTTGCTTAACACACTCATATTTAAACAATGATGTTAACTGCACAGCAGGCGGTATTCCAGAAGATATTCCATTTAGAACAGAATTTATAAAAAATCATAAATATACTATTTATGAGAAAATTATCAATTTATGTGATTTAATGTGTCAAAATATTGTAATGACAGTTGATAAAAGATTAATTGATCTCATTATCAGAAAAGGAGTTAGTTCCAACACTCAATACCATGTAACAGAAACTTACAAACTAAAAGAATATTTTGATAATTTATTAGGATACAACCTTTATGACTTATTTCCAGAAATAAAAGAGAATTTATAAGTAGTTTTGCTTTCAGAAATGTGAAAGATGTTCTGATGGAAGTAGAAGAAAATTTATAACAGATAAAAAAGGGAGAAATGGAAATGCAAAAACAAAACGATAAAATTGTAATATTTGATTGGGGTGGAATAGTAGAAAGCCATGAAAATGATCTTCAAGATTTAAAAGAAGCCAAAATAAGAATGATAAAAAGATTTAATAATACTCTATCCCACCAACAAATTTTAGAAAGATGGACTGATAAAACTTCAACAGGTATTTCAATAGGAGCAACCAATGATGAAAAAGATATAAAAGATTGGGTAGATTTAATTCAAAGAAATATGAATATCAATGTAACTTTTGAAGAATTTAAAAAAGCATATGAAGAAGAATTAGCATTAGTAAAATATTATAAAGAGGTGGTAGAATTTGCACACTCATTAAAAGACAAATGTAAAATAGCTATATTATCTAATCTTACCCCTTTTGACAAAAAAAGAATAGATAAACAATATGATTTAAGCAAATTTGATTATGTATATCTATCTTTTGAAGTAGGAATGAGAAAACCAAATAAGAAAATATATGAATATGTTTTAAATGACCTCAAAGTAGAACCAAAAAATATACTATTTATTGATGATGATACGAATAACATATTAACTGCTAAAGAATGTGGCTGGAACACCTGCCAAGCATTTGGATACGAATTAGAAAAAATAAAAAGTGCAGTTGATGAATTTATTAAATAGTTGTATAAGACAGAGAAAGCTAAGAAATATAAGTTAAAAAATGAATAAAGCAAGGAGAGTACCACAAAATGAAAATAGGAATAGATATTGACGACACTTTAACTGATATAAATGAAGAACTAGAAAACGCTGCATTAGAATATGCAAATCAATTAGGAAAAAAAGTAAAAGATGTAACAGATTTAGTAGACAAAAATGATGGCAATATTTATGAAGTAAAATATGGCTTTAGTTACGAAGAATTAAAATATTTTCTAAAAGATATTCAAGAAAGTATTATAGGAAAAGCAATTCCTAGAGAAAATGCAAAAGAAACCATCACAAAATTAAAGAAAGTAGGATATGAAATATATATTATAACTGCAAGAGATTCAGAATTCCATGATGATCCATATACTCTAAGTAAAGAATGGCTAGACAAAAACAATATTGAATATGACAAACTGATTGTGAATGCAAGAGACAAAGCGCAAATTTGCCAAGAAGAGAAAATAGATTTATTCATCGATGATAAAGTAAGTAATTGCTTGGATGTATCAAATATAGGAGTAATTGCAATAAGAATAGCAAATGATACAAATAAGTACGATAACTTTGTTACTTTGAAAGATTGGAACTCAATTTATGAATACATAACAAAAATAGAATATATGGATGTACTAGACGAAAATGGAAATGTAACAGGAAAAATAAAAACAAGAGATAAAATAGTACACGATAGAGATTTTTATAAAATAGTTAACCTATGGCTTATGAACCCAAAAACAAAACAAATTCTTCTTCAAAAAAGGTCAAAGAATAAGAAATCTAGCCCTAATAAATGGGATTTAACTTCTGGAGGACATGTGAAAGCTAAAGAAAGTAGTTTAGAAGCTATTATTAGAGAAACGAAAGAAGAAATTGGAATTGATATAAGTAAAGATAATCCAATTAAAATATTGGAAGTCAAAGAAAAACTAAACTTTGTAGACATCTATTTTATGGAGAAGGATGTAAAAATAGAAGATTTAACATTAAAAAATGATGAAGTAACAGATGCTAAATATTTTTCTTTGGAAGAATTAGTTACTGCACATAACACAAATGATATTCATTTTGTTAAACACTCATTCTTTCCAGAATTAGTAACATATATGGAAGAAAAACTAAAGGAGATAAAGTAATATGAAAGATGACTTTAAAAAATTTGTATTATCTTTATACAAACCAGTAAAATGCCTAACATTTGTAATGATAATTAGTATGATTATTTCTCAAATGATGGATCTAGCAAAACAATCAATAATAAAGGGCATTGTTGATTTACCTACTTTGCCAAACTTTGAAATTACAAATTTATATAAAGTGATGATTGCTCTAGTAATTGTTATCGTGTTGGAAATTATATTCTTTTATATATCAAATATTACAAGAACAATCTATGTGGTAAAAAAACAAACACCTTATATTGCCGAAAAGTTATTTAAGCATCTGGATAAAAAAGCATATCCATTTTTTGTAGATAATTATAGTGGCAAGATTTCTACATCTATCAATGAAATAAATGAGGAAATTACAAACTTAAATACCCGAATTACAGCAGAATTTATAGCAAGATTAACATCAATGGTAAGCAGTCTAATACTTTTATATACTATCAATTTTACTATTTTTATAACTGCTACTATATTGTTTACTGGAATAATTGTATCAAGATTGATCTATTTTTCAAAAAAGTATTTACCACTTGTTCAAAAGGCACAAGAGTATAATAGAGAATACAATGGAATATTAAATGATGCTGTGCTAAATTTCAGTTCACTAAAAATATATAATGCAATAGAAAAATTTTCAAAAACACTAAAATTGAAAAAGAAAGAAGCAAATGTATATAAAAATAAAGCATCTACTAGAGAATTTTCTTATGGAGCAGTAGCAAATGTTGCTTATATAGTAGTTCTAGCTGCTTTAATTGTATATGCAATAAGTCTTTTGGAACAAAATGCAATTACATTAGGGAGCTTTGTAGTCTTTATTAATGCCATGATTTCAATTAAAAGCCACTCAACAAAGTTTACATGGTCATACATTCATATAGGTGAAATTTTAGTAAAGCTGAAGAATAGTTATGAATTGCTATATGTAGATAACAATGTAGAAGAGGATAAAAAAGAAAATTTAACAATAGAAAGCGGAAAAGTAGAATTCAAAGATGTTTCATTTAGATATAATACAAACTATGTTTTTGAAGATTTGAATTTGGTAATCAATGATAGACAGAAAGTAGGAATAATAGGTGTAAGTCGGAAGTGGAAAAACAACACTTGCTAATTTGATTTTTAAATTTTATTCACCACAAGAAGGCAGGATTTTAATAGACGATAAAGATATAGCAAACTATAATACAAAATCATTATATGCTAATCTAACTTATGTACCACAAGAAACAATATTACTTCATTCTACGATATATGATAATATAAAAATAGCAAAACCAGATGCAACTGATGAAGAAATATATAATGCAGCTAAAAAGGCTGAATTACATGATTTTATAGAAAGCCTAGAAGAAAAGTATAATACAATAGTAGGAGAAAGAGGAATTAAACTTTCTGGAGGACAAAGACAAAGAATAGCTTTAGCTAGAATATTCTTAAGAGATTCTAAAATAGTTATATTTGATGAAGCCACAAGTAGTTTAGATAATAATACAGAATTTAAGATACAAAGAAATATACATAAATACTTTAATGAACAAACTATTATATGTATTGCACACCGTTTATCAACTTTAAAAGATATGGATAAGATTTTAGTGATTGAAAAAGGAAAGATAGTTGATTCTGGAACTCCAGAAGATATTATTGCAAAATATGATAACAAAGAATTTATGGTAGAAGATGTGAAAATATAAAAACTTTGAATAATTTGAAAAGATAATATATGGAGAAAAGAATAAGAGAAGATATGAAGAAAATAAAAAGAGAGAATCAAATTTTGATAATGTTAGCCTTTTTTAGTATTTCGATGGGGCTGTGGGAGAATTTTAGACAACTATGGTTACAAGATAACAATTTTTCTGCAACTAATATTAGCAATATCATAAGCATAGGTACTTTGATTAGTGTATTAGGTATAATGTTTGCTGGAAAATATATTAGGCTAAATAAGCTAAAGAACTTTGTTAGTATATCATTGATAATAAAGTTTATAAATTTAATACTACTATTGAATTTGAATAATAGCGGAAATATAGCACTAATAAATATTTCTATAATATTAGATATATTAACAAGTTATTTAGTTACCACTAGCATTTATCCATTAATCACAACCATAATAAAAGACAATACAATATACAGTAAAAGAAAATTAACAGAGTACCTATTTAAAGATGTGGGAATTTTAGTTGGAGGATTATTGATAGGCAGAAATATAATAGGCATTTTAATAGATTACAATGTTTGCTTACTAATTGCAATTGTGTTTTTAGCAATTTCTATTATAATAATGTTTAATATGTCAGCATGTAAAAATATTGAGAATACACCAAAAGAGAAAAGCTCTATACTAAAGTACATATTAAAAAGTAAAATACAGATTATCTATGTAATATATAGTTTTATAGGAGCAATGGCAATGATGACAGCATTAGGACTAAAGATGCTAACTCTTACAAACTATTTTGAATTTACAGATAATCAAGCTACAAATTATTTACTAATAGTAGGATTACTAGCAGATTTAGTAGGAATATTAGCCTTGAAATTTCTTACACCAAAAAACGATTATATAACAGTTACAATAAAATTTGGAATAAGATTTTTGGCTTATACAATAGCATTTTTATCAAACAATATAATCATTACACTAATTGCAATAACTTGGTCAATACTTATTTCAACAGCATACGAAAATATTTGTGATGGATATTATATAAATGAAGTTCCAAATAAATATCAATTAGCACTTACCAATTTGAGATATGTAGTTAGATATTTAGGAGAGGCAGCAGGTGTATTTTTATGTGGTATCATGTACGAAATAGGATTAAGGTATATGTTTGGATTATCTGCATTTTTTATGATTTTTCAAATAGGACTAGCTTATTATTTAATTTATTTAAGGAAAAAACGAGATAATATAGAAAATGTTAATATATGAATAGAAAAATAAAGTAGGAGATGAATAAAAAATGAAATATGTAGGAAATAAAGATGAAAAAATAAATTACACAAAAAGACCTGGAGCTTATGCAATTATTATAAATGAAAACCAAGAAGAAATAGGAATTGTAACAGATGCAAAAGATTATTTCTATTTAGGTGGAGGAATAGAAAAGGGAGAAAGTGAGCTAGATGCCTTAAAGAGAGAGCTAATCGAAGAAGCAGGATATACACTAAAAAATATAAGGAAATTTGATGAAGTAGGCTCTTACATATATGCAGAAGAAAAAGGTTATTTAGAAGTAACAGCCTATGTCTATCTTGCAGAATTTGACAAAAAAGTAGCAGAACCTATTGAAAAAGATCATACTGTACTTTGGGTAAAACCAGAAGAATATACAAACAAAATGTGTAGAGAATGGCAAACATATATTATGGAAAGATTTATAGAAAAAAGAAATCAAGGGGAAATTTACAACAAATAAAAAAAGTGAGGAGCTAGAATATGGAAAATATAGAAATAAAGAAGTTGATAGAAATAGATGAAGACAATTTAAATAAAATGACTAAGTGGATATATGAATGGTGGGGAGAGAGTGAGGCACTTACTTTAGAACAAGTAAAAAATTTTCTAAAACATTGTATGCAAAAAGATAGATTACCACAAACTTATGGAGCTTTTATTGGAGATAGTATTGTTGGAATGTATCAATTTACTTATGAGGATTTATTTGTTAGACCTGATATATATCCTTGGCTTGCTAATGTCTATGTAGATGAGGAACATAGAGGCAAAGGAATATGTAGGAGATATTGACACTTGTATTGAAGAACAAAAAAGTCAAAGATTATATAAATTAAAAGTGTAGTTTACAACGGCAACACTTGGGTAAAAAAGTGCTTGGAAAAGTAGAAATAGTAGAAAATAAGTTTTTAAGATATTGCCATATAATTGAAAAAATACATCTAACATAAATATTGAATTTCATTGATTTATATAGTATAATATGGCTGACAAAGGAAATCTTTGTCGCACGAAAATCTCTCCTAATTATGGTGAGATTGGTAGGAGGTGCATGTATGCATCTAAGGAACAAAATGTGGAATAGTGGAACTTCCACACTTGGGTAGCCTAGAACATGAAAGTATCTCTTAGAAGATACACCCAAGTAAAACGGCTATAAAAGTGGTTCGATTCCACCTGACCCCCTTTGCATTTTTATGAGATGAATGAACTATAGATTTGAGTACCATGAGTAATGGCAAATGAAAATGGTATGTGAAGTTGCTGGCTTAGGGGGTCAGCTTTATTATTGAAAAATAACAGTAAATACACAAAAATTTATCTTTTATTCTGCATAGAATATAAATGTTGTATTGTATGCTCAATAAATTTTTTATTTTCAGATTTTAATTTTAAGTAAATTGAAGAAATTTCAACAGGAAATATATCAACAGTATCATTAGAATTTTTAATTGTATTATTAAAAATATAATTAGGTGTTACATCTAAAACATTACAAATATCAATTATAAGTGAAATGCTACCAGAAGATATTCCACGTTCAATTGCGCTTATATATTTAGTTGAAACATTACATTTTTCAGAAAGAGCTTCTTGAGTCAATCCTTTTTTTAATCTAGCCATTTGAATATTGTTTCCTATATTTTTAAAAGATTTTGCATTTTTCATAGAATGAGTAATCCCCCTTTCTTATATAAAAATAATATAAGAATTATGGCAAAAATAAAACAAACATATATTAGAAAAAAAGCGAAAGTAAAATAAAATATTGATTTGTTCAATAAGATATGTTAATATAGTAAATGAATAAAATAAAAAGAATATGAAAGCATATTCTTTAACAGTTATTTGACTTAAAAAATACAAAAATGTATAATTTTAGAAGACATTGTAAAATAATAATAATTAATCAAATAAGTTATCGGTATTTTCAAATAGTTGTTCATAAGATACATTTAAAACTTTGCAAAGTGCAATGATTTCAAAATCTTTTAACAATAATTTTTGATTTTCAATTTGAGAAATATCAGAGTGATAAATATCTATACCAAGTAAAGCAATCTTATTAGATAATTCCCTTTGAGTTAAATTACGCAATTCTCTATATTTTTTTATATTTCTACCAATAACATTAGATTTACCGTTTAATTTTTTTACTTGCATACAAGCTGATTCCTTTCTTACATTAATTATTATTGTATATTTTACAATATTTATTTATCAATTCTGGTAGACTATTTCTATCAAAAGGAAGGAAAATTTATAAAGTAGGGAAAAATGAAAGAGATAAAGTTTGAGTTAGTAAATGAAATTTGTGAAGAACAAGACTTCGATGAATTGTTATTAGAAATATTAAGCTATAGTAAGGAAAACAGAATAAATAAAATGCTACAAAATATTAATAAAAATAAAAAAATAGATAGTAAAATAAAAAAACAACTGTACGAGGAAATTTTCGAATATGTCAATGACATAAATGAATCTTGTAAAACAAATATTAAAGAAATTTTCTCTATTGGAGTAAAAAAAACAATTAAAAAAATAAATAATATTCATAGGAATGAATTATTGAAGGGAACAAGTAATATGAGTGAAAAGATAAAGGTTATAATTGCAGATGATAATTTTCATATATGTGAGTTTATAAAAAAATTTTTAGAGAAATATGAAGATATAGAAATATTAGGAGTTGCCAATACAGATGAAGATGAAATAAAAATGATTGAAGAATTAAAGCCAGAAATTGTCATAACTGATCTTATGAGAAATAATAAATATACAGGTTTAGATATTATAAAGAATTATTTTAAAAAGAATAAAAAATTGGCTTTTTTAGTTATATCTGCTGATTATAAGGGAAATGTTATAAATGATGGCTTAGAGGTAGCAGGATATATAAATAAGCCAATAAATGATTATGAAGAAATATATACAGAATTAAAAAGAATAAAAAAGGAATTGGAAAATAAAAAGTATTTAGAATGGGATGAAAAATATCGTAATTTAGAAATTTTAAATATAAAAAAATTATTAAATTTGAAGGAGAAAAAAATATTAAAGAAATTAGGAATTACAATAAAAAATAAAAAGCATACAGAATGCGAAATAGAATGCTTAATGTTAGAATTATTATTATATTATGATGAGCCAGAAGAATATTTATCTAAAGAAGAAAAAAAGTATCAAAAATCTTTGGAAGGAACAGGTGTTAGTAGAGAGGACTATAATAAGCTCTTAAGTAAGATAACAAAAATCAAAGGAGAACTTTAAAATATTGACTTTGATAGATTTTTTAGGGAAATCATGTTAAAATATGGAAATGTGTAAGGAGGATAAAATGTTACAAGTAAGTAGAGATAGTAATTTGAAAATACCTAAAAAATTAGAAGATTTTAGCGGAGCTGAAGAAAGTATTGAAGATAAAGTATCAGTAAAGCAAGCTATTGCTATTGCTGAAAATAAAAGATTCAACAAAAAAGAAATTATAGAAAGTCTAGAGAATGACAATGAGTTAGAACGAATAAATAAACTACCATTTAATGCAAATGACCTGATGGTAATAACAGTAGTAAAGAAATTAGCAGCATATACTATTGCAGTTACAGAAAAATCGCCAAAAAAATTTAGAGGAGTATTTGTAAATAGAATGCAAAACTATTGCCTTGATACATTAGAATGCCTATTAGAAGCAAATTTTATTAGAATGGATGCAATAGAAAAGAAAACAAAAAGAGAAGAATTACAAAAAGAGGCAATAGTAAAACTAAAATTATTAGGATATGTTTCTATGGTAGCAGAAAATTCAGGCTGCATATTAAAGAAACAATACAAACAAATTTCTATTCAATTATCAGAAGCAATCAATTTAACAGTAGCATGGAAAAAGAGTGATGATGAAAGATGGAAAAAACGAAGTTAGGATTTTAAGCTGAAAGGCTTTTAATTAAGAGAAAAATTTATTTCGGCTTTTTCTTTCTAGCCCCAGTCTGGCTCACGCGCGCGTGGTTAACGATAATGGTAATAGAAATAACAACAATGTTAACAAACGCAATGGTGGGGCTCGCCCAGATTCACTTTTGATAAATCCTATAAAAGTGGGTTTTAAATAAAGAATCAGAGAAATATATTTTAAGAAAAATATATCAGTATTTTAAAGTGAAGGAATTTTTCTCTTTTCTAACCGCTAAAGAAAAAGTGCGGTGGAAGAATATGAACGCTTACACGAGCAACGAATAGATAATCTATTTTTTGCAAGTTTTAAGGAGCGTTCTTTTTTTAGGAGGAAACACAAAATGGAATTAAAAGAAATTTTTACATTTGAAAATTTATATGATGCATATAAAGGGTGCAGAAAATCTAAGCAACATAAAGGAGAAGTAATACGATTTGAAGCTAATTTATCAAGTAATATAAGTAACCTTATGAACGATATAATTACAAAAAAATATAAATTAGGAAAGTATAAAGAATTTTTGATATATGAGCCAAAAGAAAGAGTAATAGAAGCATTACCTTTTAGAGATAGGGTAGTTATAAAGTGTTTTTGTGATATAGCATTAAGAGGTAAAATTGATAGCAAACTAATATATGATAACGCAGCATGTAGAAAAGAAAAGGGAACAACATTTGCTATACAAAGATTAGAAAAATTCTTAAGAGATGAGTACAGAAAAGAACAAAATAATAAAATATTTTTTCTAAAATGTGATATAAGAAAATACTTTCAAAGCATCGATCATGAAGTACTATTAAATTTACTGAAAAAAATTAATTTTTCAAATGATGAGATGTGGATGATAGAAAAGCTTGTAAAAGAACAACCTAACAATGCAAATGTTGGATTGCCACTTGGAAATCAATCTAGTCAATGGTTTGCACTTCTATATTTAAATGTAATTGATAGATTTATTAAAGAAGATTTAAGAGTAAAAGGGTATATTCGTTATATGGATGATATGATTTTAATTCATAGAGATAAAGCTTATTTACAATATTCACTGTCAAAAATCAAGGAGAAATGTGAAAATGAGTTAAAACTATCACTTAATCAAAAAACACAAATAGGAATTGTGAAAAATGGAATAGATTTTTTAGGATACAGACACATATTAAATGAAGATGGCAGTATAACAAGAAAACTACGAGTTTCATCTAAACAAAGATTAAGAAAACATTTGAAAATATTAAAAAAATTAAGGGAGAAAAATATTGTTGATGATGAATATGTTTATATCAGAAAAAATGCATTTTATAACCACATTAAAGGCACAAAAGAAAGCCAAAAATTAAAAAATGAAACTTTTCCACAAAAACTCGAAAAAAATATGTAAAACTATTTCAAAAAAAAAGTTGTTATGGTAGAATAAAAAAAGAGAGAATGTATCCATAAAATTTATATAAAGATTCTAAATATAGGAGTAGAATAAATGAGTGAGTTTACTTTTTTAACCGAAGAACAATGCTTTGGAAGTGATAAATTAGATATATTAGAAAAAAGAGGAACAAAAGCAGCAATAACAGATTTTTCTGTATTACTTGGTGGATGGGTTTCTAATTATCATATAGATAATGACAGTTCTTTGGAGGGAAGAACAGGATATTATTGGACAAAGTCAGATGATGGAGATAATGACGCGCGCGTGGTTGACGGTTCTGGTGATAGCGATATCGCCGATGTTTACAATCGCGATGGTGGGGCTCGCCCAGCTTTACTGTTCTCATCAATCGGCTCAATCCCCACGAACGGAGAGAGTGGGAAAAGAGCAAAAGATGGTATTCTTGAAGTAGAGTATGGATATTATCCACAAAAAGCAGTATCAAAAGATATGCAAGAAAGGCTAGAAAAAGCATATAGAAGTGGTAGTATAACAAGAACAAGAAAGAGTTATACAACAGATTCAAGAAAATATAATGCTTATGATGAAAAATTTTTAGCAAAACAGCATGAAGAATATGAATATAATGGAAAAAGATATGTAAGAATAGAAGTTGATTCAGGAAGAGGTCAATATACTCTTTCAAATGGAGAAAGTTATAGAGACGGGGAAATAGTATGGTTAGAAGTTTCGCCAGTTAAATGGTTAGTTGATGAAAGAAAAAAAGTTATGATAACAGATAAATTAATTTTTTCTGGGATACAGTTTAATCATACTAGAGATTACCATACAAAAGATTTCGATAAAACAGATATAAAAACATTTATGGATAGATATTTGTCTAGAGATTTAGAACAGTCAAGAGGTACAATAGCCTTAGGAGAGCAAGCAGAAGAAATAGAAGGAGTTAAGCCAAGAAAATCTAGATTACAAAAATTAAATCCAGATAAAACAAAAGTTGCTGATAGAACAAGAATGACAGATACTGAAATAATACAAAATTGGATTGAAGCAGGAGAGTCGGTATTATTAAGAGGTCCTTCTGGAATAGGAAAAACAGAAAGAATAAAAACATTATATCCAGATTTAATTTATATGAAATTAACCAATAATATGTTCCCAGAGAAAGTAGTAGGGTCAGTAAATTTACAAACAGGACAAAGCATACCACCAGACTTTGCCAAAACAGCTATTATGCAAGAAGCAACTGATGAGGAAAAGAAATTAATTGAAGAAAATATACAAAGTATATATGAAATAGCAGATACAGTATATGAAAGGTCAAAAGATAGTGATAAAAAAGTTGTAATAATGTTAGATGAGCTTTTGAATGTAAAACCAGCAGTTCAAAGTTTAGTATATACATTAGTATTAAATAGAATGGTAGAGATAGGCAAAGGACTAAAATTACCAGACAATGTAGTAGTTGTAGCAACAGGAAACCAAAAGAAATATTCAGTAGTAGCAGAAGATTTAGCAGAGCCACTAGAAAAAAGATTTGACCATATATTAGATATGGAGCCAAAAGTAGGCGAATGGATAACAGAATATGCAATTCCACAAAAAATTCATCCATCTGTAATAGGATATATGCTATCAAAATACAATAATTCTGGAAAAAGCGAAGATATACAAGACATAGGATATTTCTACGAAGAACCAGATGTAGGAGAAGAACATTTAGACAGTAATGGATGTAAAGGAAGAACAAACGATCCTCGTGGATGGACTTCAATTTCAAATACATTATATAATTTTGAAAGAAATTTAGAAGCAGGAAAATATGAAGGAAAAGATGTAGAAGATATAATACAAAGGTCGATAAGTTCAAAACTTAGAGAAGAATGGGCAGCAGAATTTTTTGATTTCTATAACCTTCCAACATTGACACCAGAAGAAGTTGCAAAAGGAATGGGAGAAGGATATACACAAGCAGACTTACCAAGAGATATAAGTGAAAGATTTGCATATATGACAGCATTGATAACAGCAGATGAAAGTCAAGTTGAAGCGTGTAGAGAGTTTGTAAGGAAACATTGTGATCCAGAATATCTATCAATTTACGATATATATTGGGCTGGAAATGATGAAAGAAAAATGGAGAAAATAAGTGAACTACAAGAAATGTCTTTATCATTACATGTAGGAAAAGAAGTAAAAGAATATGCAGAGGATGGATTGGCTAAATATACAGAAATAGGACAAATGTACAGTAGCTATTTAACAAGAGATTCTAAAGAAGAAGTTAGGAGTGAAGAAAATGAGAGAAGCTGAATATAGTGAAGCTGCAGTAGAAGTATTAGACATACTAAATCATACAAATAGAGAAGATGCCCAAAGAATACCAAAAAGTTTTATAAAATTTTTAACTGATATTTCAAGCAAAAGTTATAAATGTAAATTCAATCATGAACAGCCAATTAATGGTTTCAATTTAAGAAAACAAACTAAAGAACTTTTAGGATTTATATATATTACATGGTGGTGTGATAAAGAGGAACACGAAAAATATAAAAAATTGATACATAATGACAACATGAAAAAAGAAGAAATAAAAGAAACATATAATGTAAATGATATTTTTAAAGATAAAAAAGGAAATAAAATAATTCAAAATGAAAATATGACTGAAACAAATATAGTAGAATATAAAAAAGAAAATATATTCCAAAAGTTTCTTAATAAAATATTGAGTTTTTTTGGTAGTAGAAGGGAAAGGGGCTAATATTAAAAATGATTAATAAAGAATTAATAGAATTGCAAAAAGGATGTGTAGCAACTTGTGTTGTAATTCAAAGTGAAGATTGTAAACAACTAGATTCAAAAATTATTGTAAATGCTGATTCGAATGATAGTGAATTGCTTACAACTTTTAAAGAAAACATTTCTAATAAAGAAGAGCAAGATTATTTTATTATATCTGAAATTGACAAATTAAATGAAAGTTTACAAAATAAATATTATCAAATTGTTAAAGATAGAGAATTTCATGGATATAAATTACCAAAAGATATGGTTATAGTTCTGACTGTTAAAGATAGAGAAGGATTAAAAAAAATCTCACAGGAACTTTATCATTTTTGTATAGTCGCATTTTAATTTATAGATATTGTTAATCTATATAAGGAGTAGTATATGAGCAATTTTACTTTTTTAACCGAAGAACAATGCTTTGGGAATGATAAAATAGATATATTAAAGAAAAGAGGAACAAAAGCAGCGATAACAGATTTTTCTGTATTACTTGGTGGATGGGTTTCTGATTGGCAGGTTGATCATGACAGCTCTTTAGAGGGAAGAACTGGCTGGTATTGGACAAAGTCAGATGACGGAGATAATGACGCGCGCGTGGTTTACGATGATGGTAATAGAGGTACCGACACTGTTAACGAACGCAATGGTGGGGCTCGCCCAGCTTTACCGTTCTCATCAATCGGCTCAATCCCCACGAACGGAGAGAGTGGGAAAAGAGGGAGAGATGGTATTCTTGAAGTAGAATATGGGTATTATCCACAAAAAGCAGTATCAAAAGAGATGCAAGAAAGATTAGAGAGAGAATATAAAAGAGGTAGACTTTCAAAAACAAGGAATAGCTATACAACAGATTCGACTCGATACACTGAATACGAAACACCATTTGAGCCACAAACTCATCAAGAATATGAGTACAATGGGAAAAGATATGTGAGAGTTAAAGCAAATTCATATTATGATGGAGATAACTTTACACTTTCAAATGGAGAACAGTACAAAGATGGCGATGATGTGTGGATAGAAGTACAACCAGTTAAATGGATAGTAGATGAAAAATCTCATATGATGATAACTGAAAGACTAATATTTGCAGGAGTTCAATTTAATAAAGAAAGAAATTATCATACAAGAGATTTCGATAAAACAGATATAAAAACATTTATGGATAGATACTTGTCTAGAGATTTAGAACAATCAAGAGGTACAATAACCTTAGGAGAACAAGCAGAAGAAATAGAAGGGGGTAAGCCAAGAAAATCTAGATTACAAAAATTAAATCCAGATAAAACAAAAATTGCTGATAGGACAAGAATGACAGATACTGAAATTATACAAAATTGGATTGAAGCAGGAGAGTCAGTGCTATTAAGAGGTCCTTCTGGAATAGGAAAAACAGAAAGAATAAAAACATTATATCCAGATTTAATTTATATGAAATTAACCAATAATATGTTCCCAGAGAAAGTAGTAGGGTCAGTAAATTTACAAACAGGACAAAGCATACCACCAGACTTTGCCAAAACAGCTATTATGCAAGAAGCAACTGATGAGGAAAAGAAATTAATTGAAGAAAATATACAAAGTATATATGAAATAGCAGATACAGTATATGAAAGGTCAAAAGATAGTGATAAAAAAGTTGTAATAATGTTAGATGAGCTTTTGAATGTAAAACCAGCAGTTCAAAGTTTAGTATATACATTAGTATTAAATAGAATGGTAGAGATAGGCAAAGGACTAAAATTACCAGACAATGTAGTAGTTGTAGCAACAGGAAACCAAAAGAAATATTCAGTAGTAGCAGAAGATTTAGCAGAGCCACTAGAAAAAAGATTTGACCATATATTAGATATGGAGCCAAAAGTAGGCGAATGGATAACAGAATATGCAATTCCACAAAAAATTCATCCATCTGTAATAGGATATATGCTATCAAAATACAATAATTCTGGAAAAAGCGAAGATATACAAGACATAGGATATTTCTACGAAGAACCAGATGTAGGAGAAGAACATTTAGACCGCAATGGATGTAAAGGAAGAACAAACGATCCTCGTGGTTGGACATCAATCTCAAATACATTATATAATTTTGAAAGAAATCTAGAGCAAGGTAAATATGAAGGAAAAGATGTAGAAGATATAATACAAAGGTCAATAAGTTCAAAACTTAGAGAAGAATGGGCAGCAGAGTTCTTTGATTTTTATAATCTTCCGACCTTGACTCCAGAAGAGGTAGCAAAAGGAATGGGAGAAGGATATACACAAGCAGATTTACCAAGAGATATAAGTGAAAGATTTGCATATATGACAGCATTAATAACAGCAGATGAAAGTCAAATTGAAGCGTGTAGAGAGTTTATAAGGAAACATTGTGATCCAGAATATTTATCAATATACGATATATATTGGGCTGGAAATGATGAAAGAAAAATGGAGAAAATAAGTGAACTACAAGAAATGTCTTTATCATTACATGTAGGAAAAGAAGTAAAAGAATATGCAGAGGATGGATTGGCTAAATATACAGAAATAGGACAAATGTACAGTAGCTATTTAACAAGAGATTCTAAAGTTATAAATGAAGAAAATGAAAGAGACTAACTAGCCATAAAATTGTGATAGTTAATTTTAAGAGAGGAAAAACATATAAATGAGCGAGATAACAGATTTGATTTATGATGTAAAGCGAAAAATGCTAGCAAAATATCCTAGATTTGGTAGTGAAATAGCAGTGGCTAATATTGAATTCAAAGACAACTTGAAATATCATACAGCAGCAACTGATGGAAAAAATATATATGTTGATCCTAATTATTTTGCAAGTTTAAGTGAAAATGATAGACTATTTACAATAGCACATGAAATAATGCATATAAAATTTATGCATATGTTTAGATTAAAGGATAAAAATGGAGTAAAAAGGGATCCAGAACTTTGGAATATAGCAACTGATGCTATTATAAATGCAAATTTAGAAAGAGATGGATTTACAATTAAAGAGGGATATGTAAATATGCCAGAAGCATTGAATTATTCAGCAGAAGAATTTTATCAGAAATTATTACAAGAAAAGGAAAAGAAAGAACAAGAACAAAAGGATAATCAAAACCAAGAACAAGGAGATGGACAAGAACAGGAGCAAGACAATGGGCAAGGAAGTGGACAAAGCCAACAACAAGATAATAAACAAGGCAATGAGCAAAATCAAGAACAAGATAATGAAAATTCGGAGCAAACTGAAAGTCAAAATTCAGATGATGGTAAAAGTCAAGGAGATGACCATAGTTTATGGGAAGAAGCATTTAGACAACAGCAAAATTCTCAAAAGAAAGGACAAAGACAAGATGAAAATTCACAAAAACAAGAACAGGGACAAGAACAAGAGCAAACTGGAGAAGAACAGACAGATATAGATTTTGATGAAAGAGGAGAATTTGAAGATAATAGAAAAGAAAAAAGAGAAAAATTCAAATCTAGACGCGAAAAGACTGAAAAAGATATACGAAGTACCGATAAAGGAACAATAGAATTAGGAGATATAGGAAGAAGTAAAGAAGAAATCGATTGGAAACTTCTAATACGCAAAGAAATAGAAAAAAGTGAAACAATTTGGAGTCAAAGGCGTTCCATTGCAGAAAATAATTATGCATATAGATTAGAAGAAAATGAAATAGAAGAAGATAGCGAAACAGAAGTTATGATTGATGTTTCTGGCTCAGTAGATTTAGAATTAGTAAAATCATTTCTAAGACAGCTAAAACCATTATTAAAACAATCAAAATTAAGAGTTGGATGTTTTAATGAGAAATTTTGGGGACTTGTAGATATAAAAAGTGAAAAAGACATAGATAAATTCTCTATACCAAAAGAAGCTAGAGGACATTCAGCATGGACAGAGGATTGGGATTTAGCAGTTAGGTCATTTACCAAGAAAAGAGAAATAAACAAAATAGTTTTTACTGATGGTTATCCTTGTCCTGGTACAATGCCAAGAGATGATTTGAAAAGAGAGAATATCATTTGGCTAGTTTATGGAAATAAAGACTTTAAACCTTGTTGTGGTAAGGTTATAAATATTACAGAAAAACAGTTGGAGCAATTACATCAAATTGATAAAAATAGTTCTAGAGATGATATAAGTAGATAAATAGCCAAGATTTATTTCACTTTTTCATCAATGTGGAAAATTTGCAATAAAAAGAGTTAATATTTTTTAGAAATTTCAAAACATGGATATAAAAAAATGGCAAAATTGTTGTTACTGTAAGAATAAAAAAATTATAGTCGTATATATTCCATTTTATAAAATAATGTTGTAAAATAGAGATGTATTCAAAAATAGTAACTATAAAAGTAAATTTTATAGTTATACCTAAGAAATTAGGGTAAGCTGATTATTTCAGCATTGACTTTGCATTTAGGCAAAGGTAAAGTAAGTAGCACTTTAAATAATGCCACTTATAGTAAAACACAGCTATAGGGGGAATTGTGCGTAAAATTAAATAAAGATAGATAAATAACAAGTAAGAATAAAAATCTAACTTGTTATTTTTCGTCTAAAAAATTAGAAAGGAGGATAGTTTTAATTGTTTTTGAATACAAAATAATTGAAGTATATAAGAAGGAGGAATGTTTATAAAAACATTTAACTATGAATCAAATTGTGTAAGATACAGAGATTGTTATTTTGATATTGGAGAATATGTCAATAAGAAAATGAGTTTAGACATATATGGTTATGTGGAAGATGATGAAAATATCTCTCATATATCACAGGTAACAACTAATGTATCAGAAGAATTAGCAGAAAATCAGATTGTTATTGATAATGATAATAATACTAATATAATCAGTTTTCTGTTAGATTTAGGAATTGTAAAAGCTATTCCAAAGAGAGTAGCAGTAAAAAAAGCAGACAAAATGGTATTATTACCAGTTGCAGAAATTGATTTGGAAACCCTAAAACAATATTCATATGTGGAGGAATTAAAATATGCTAGTTAATAAAGGTTGGTTAGGAGACATAGCAGAAGATATTATATATGAATTTGAAGAACTGCTAAGTGAGCATAAAATAAAGATAAACAATGATAAAACAGAAGAAAATCAATTTGCAACAGAAGATGCCTGTATTAATTTAAAAGAGTATAATGAATTAAAAGAAAAAATAATGAAGCAGTTGCAAGATTTTGCAGATGGTGTAGAAGATGATGTAAGAGCAGCTGCTTAGAAAGGGAAAAGAAAAAATATGAAAATAGAGAATCTAGTGAGAGAAAAAGTAATAGGTCATATAAAAACAGGAACTAAAAGTGAAAAGGGACTTCCAAAAAAGTTGCCTTTTTTTAATGTGGAAGAGGACAAAGCAACATCTATTGATATGGTAAATATCTTCAAGCAGTTATATCCAGGAGAACCTAAAGTATTAAAAATACGATTTACAAATGAAAATCCATTTAGTTTCAAGTATAAAAGGTATTTAAAAAATAAACTAGCTTGTATAGGTAATGGAACAAAAGCAATTACAGTAGGAAAGAATGAAAAAGGATATGCAGAACAAATAGAAGTTGAATGTAGCGAAAAGTGCGAACATTTTTTAACAGGCAAATGCAAATTAGTTGGAAGTTTAAAATTTGTATTAGAAGGAATTGAAGCAGGTCGGGGTTTGGAGAATAAATACTACTGGAGGTGCCTCACTATCTAATATAGCAACAGAAATAGTAAAATACAAAAAGGCAGGAATGAGCATAGTAGGAGTTCCATTTGAATTAAGATTAGAACCTCAAGACAGTTTGGCATATGGAATATATTATAGTATTGATTTACAAAGAACAGATATAAAGCCACAATTAACTGGTGCAGTTCCTTCATTAAGTTCAGTAGATATTTCAGTAGCAACTACAAAACAAATTGCTGAAGGAGAAAAGGAAAGTAAAAAAGTAGTAAGTATTTCAAAAGCAGAAGTAAAAGAGAGTAAAACAAAAACGAAAATGAAACAAGAAGAAAAAGTTAAAGAACCAAAGAATGTAGAAGAACAACTTAAACAAGAAATTTCAACAGAAGAAAATAAAATACAAAAGTCAGAAGAAACAATAAAACAACCTGAAGAAGATTTCTCAAATACTTTTTATGTAATAGAAATTTCAGATACTTTAATCAATAATCAAAAATTCAAGAAGATTATTCTACAAGACTTGAAATGTCAAGACTGCGAATATATCTTACATCCAAAAGCATCACAAGATATACTTAAATATGGAGTAGGAATAGTAATCAATGTAATTAAGTCAAAAATTGAAGCAGGAAAGAATATTATTTGCCAGTACGAGATTAAACAAATACCACAAGAAGATGGTAACTTAATAGAATTTAACAATGAAATGAAAAAAGCAGTATAAATCGAATTACACTGCTTTAAATATTGCAAAATAATAAAAAGAAAGGAAAATTTAAAATGTTGAAAATAATAAAAAAATCCTTAATCATCTTATTACTTATCACTATAGATACTATAGTTTTTATTGCTAAAAGTATATACCAATTTTATAACAAAAGCAAGGAAAATGTAAGAAAAATTATAAAAAGTTTTCATGGAGCATTAAAGGAAGAACTAACAAAGTGAGTAGGTAACCAATGAGAAATAAATATAATTATGATGAGTTAGTGAAAGTAAATGGTATAGGAAAAATTTGTGGAAAGGTAAAAGAAAAGTTAGGTTTCATTATTGAAAAGGATTATTACTATGACGAATACTATGTAGATCTGTTTTTTGAAAAAAAAGATTGGTTTAAAGAGGAGGCTATACAAAGAGTATTTGATGAAAAAAAGAACAAAGTGGAAAAATATCAAGTTAGATTATGCACAACAAATCAAGGTTATAAATTGATAGAAGATAACTTAAAAAGTAATGAGCCAATTAGTAATAATAAATTTGGAAAAATAAGTATCTATAAAGAGTTTAAAAAGGGCAAACAAGAATATATTGCAATAGGTTGGGAATCAGTTTTCTGGCCAGTAAGTAACAAAAGTATTCAAATAATAGAAGAAACAATAAAGTCTTTCAGAAAGCAAGATATTCCATTTCAATATATTATTTTAAATGAGGATAACCTAGCAGATATAAAAATCTACGAATTTATTGAAAACGATAATTCAGTAGATATTTTTTATGTAGAAAGAAAAATAAAAATGAAAAAATTGAAAAATAGACCATCATTTGAGTGGTAGAAAGGGTAAAAGATGATAGCAAATAAAATATTAAATGTAATGACTAAAATAGGACCTATAATAAAAGATAAAACAAATACAGAAAAAGGTTTTGATTATGCGTCCATTGCTGCTGTTATTATAAAAGCAAGAGAAGCAATGATAGAAGAAAAAATCATTATGATTCCAATTAAAGTAGAGCAGATAGTTCAAAAAGGAAATGATACAACAATTAGTATGATATATAGATTTTATGATGCAGAAGCCAATGAAAAGGGTGTAAATGAATATATTGATGTAAATATACCAGGAGAAGGATGCGACAAAGATGGTTGGGCAGTATATAAAGCACTTTCAGGAGCCTACAAGTATGCAATCACACAGACTTTTGCAATTCCTACTGTAGATGATGCAGAAAAGAGCAAATTAGATGGAAATGCTACAGAAAATGCAGAAGTAGAAACTGAAGCTATATTAGAGAATGGAGCATTAAATGAAAATAAAATAGAAGACATGCTAGAAAATCCAAGTATAGAAGATTATGAAAATATATTCAATTTAGGACAATCAGCATAGAAAGGAAAAAGAAAAATGTATATAAAACAAATTAATAATGTAGTGGGCTATAAGGGATTACCAGATGGATTTAATGCAGAATTTGACGAAAATACTACTTATATAGTTGGCGAGAACTTTCAGGGAAAAAGTACAATAGGAAGTCTATTTAATTGGTGTTTGACAGGAAATAGTTTGCTAGGAAAGGAAAAAGAGCAAGTTGCTAATGATACTAAAAAGGTTTCAAATGTTATTGTAGATTTGACTTTTGTAGATAACTATGGAATCGAGCATAGACTAATAAGAAATAAAGGAAAAGATATGCAACTAACATTAGATGATAAAGATATACAACAAGATATGTTAGCTCAATTTTATAAAGACTCTGATATATTTTTAGTAGCTCATAATCCATATTATTTTTCTTCATTAGAACCAAAAGAGCAAAAAGAATTATTAAGAAAAATTGTTCCAGCAGTAGATGCCAAAGTAGCATTTGAATTTTTAGAACAAGATGAGCAAGAAATAATAGGACAACCAATAGAATATTTAGCAAGTTATATTGATAATAGAAATTCAGAAATTAATGAATTACAAAAAGAATCTAATCAAAATTCAGGACAATTGCAGGCATATCAAACAATTGCATTACAACAAGAAGGCGAAATCTTAGTATTTGACAAAGAAAAAGAATTAACAGAATTACAAGAAAAATATAGACTTATTTCAGCTAATTTAGAAACATCTAGCGTAGAAGAATTAAAATCTAAAATTACTAAAATACAGGCAAGGCTAGATGAAATAATAAAAAGAGAATTAGTGGAAATTAGAAAACTGTATAGTAGAGAAAAGAAAAAGTTACAAGAATTGAATGCAGAAGTCCCTAAGTGCCAGTATTGCAAGCAAGAAATAAAAGATAGCGAAGCATTACAACGAATGAAAAAATTTCAACAAAAGGAATTGGATAAATTACAAGAAAAGGCTACTAAATTAAAAGAAGAGGCTATTATGCTAGCAATTGAAAAGGAAGAAAAGCAGAAATTACTGGAAAAGTTAAATACAGCAGATATGCAAGAATTAGATAAAGAAAGAAAAGAGCTAAAAACTAGAATTGACTTGTTACAGGAAGAACGAAAAAACATTTTATTACGAAATCAGGAAGTACAGACAAAACAAGAGCAAGTAAAACAAGCAAAGGATAAAATAGAGCAGCTAAACAAAGCACAAGAAGAAATAACAAAAGAAATTGAAAAAGCTAATAAAAGAAAGAGGATAGCCAATAAATTAAAAATACTAATAGTAGAAAAGCAAAGTGAAATCATAAAGCAATACTTAGACAAAGTTAGCATTCAGTTTAGTAAAGTTAATAAAAGTACAGGTGAAATTACCGAATGTTGTAATATTCAATATGATGGTAGAGATTATAAAAAGCTATCAAAATCACAACAAGCAAGAGCCTGCTTAGAAATATCCAATGTATTTAATAATCTATCAGGAATAAAAGCACCAATCTTTTTTGATGATGCTGAAAGTTGTACTAACTTTATGGAGTTAGGAAATACACAAATGGTCATTTCTCTGGTTATCAAGTACAATCCTTTAGAAATTTTATATGATTATTCAGATGTACTAGATAGAAAGAAAAAATCAATAGAAAGAGAAATAGCAGAAAAGAGTAGTTTGTTTATACAGCAAGCTGCATAAATAAAAATGTAAATGGGAGGAAATAAAAATGTATAAATATGAAACAGTAATACTTTTAAATCCAAAATTAGATGAGAAAGGTATAAAGAAAATAAAAACAGAGGTAGAGGAAAAAATAAATCAAGTAGGAAAAGTAACGAAGAACGAAGATATAGGCATAAGAAAATTGGCATATGAGATACAAACTAATAAAGAAGCCTATTATCTAGTATATGAATATGAAACTGACAAAGATTCAAAAGAAAGTGTTGATAAGATAGAAAAATTTTATAAAAGGACAGAAGAAATTTTAAAATTTATAACAGTGAGAGAGGGTTAACTAATGAAAATTTATATAGTATATGAAAAGTTTTATACAGACTGGGATAATGGTGAAGATGATGAAGTATTTATTGAAAATGCTTATAAAAACAAGAGAAAAGCTGTAAAAAAGGCAAAAGAACTACTAAATAAAGCAAAAGCAGATAGTTACTTTATTGATGAAAGCCAAAAGAACAGGAAGAATCCATTTAAAAAGAATAACTGCGTTGATTTATACAGAAAAGAAACAGACCAAGAAACAAAAGTTAGGAGTATTGTAATAGAAGAAACAAAATTAGTGGCATAGAAGAATAACAAAAAATTATTGTAAAAAGGAGAAATTGAAAATGAATAAAGTATGTTTATTAGGAAGACTAACAAAAGATCCAGAGGTAAGATATACACAAAGTAATAATACATTAGTTGCAACATTTAATCTTGCAGTTAATAGAAGATTTGCAAAAGAAGGAGACGAAACACAAGCAGATTTTATACCAATTGTAGCTTGGGCTAAGACAGGAGAATTTTGTTCTAAGTATTTTCAAAAAGGACAACAGATAGCACTTTGTGGAAGAATACAAACTAGAAGCTGGGATGATGAGCAAGGTCAAAAACGCTATGCGACCGAAGTAGTAGCAGAGGAAGTATATTTTGCAGATAGTAAGAAAGAAAATAGTTCTTCAGTTCTATTTGCCAATAGTAATTCAGGAACAGCTGATTTTGACATAACATCAGGTGATGATTTACCATTCTAGAGGGAGGAATAATGAAAAGAGTAACGAGAAATAATTTACTTAGATTAGTAAATTTGAAAAGGAAATGTATTGAAGATGAAGAGCATAATACAGAAACCTTAGAAAATATAAATGAGTTTATTGAAAATGTGATAAATAAGGATAAAAGATATTATCATAAATTAGCAAACTACAATTTTGACGAACAAACATTAAGATATTTATTATAGAAATATTAATAATAAAGGGTGGAGAAAAAAATCCACCCTTTAAAATAAGGAAAGGGGAAAATGGAATAATATGAAAAGAAAATACAAACATACACATTGGCTAAAAATTGAAGATGATATGGTAAAGGCAGTATGGAAAAATATTAAAGAATATAAAGAAAAGTATGACTGTAATATGGAGATATTTTATAGAGACACAAATATTATTAATAAATTTATAAAATTAGAATGTAACCAGTCATATGAAGAGTTAGATTTAGATGTTAATTCTATGTCTGAGGGAAGTTTAATTCGTCTATTAAGTAAACCTAAAAACATATATAAATATAAAAAATCTGTAGAAGAATTTGACTTGGAAAATCTCTAGAAATAAGAAAATGAAATTAAAGAGTGGAGGAAATATGTTTGAAATACAATTAAAATTTTACAATAGATATTGGAGCAACTATTTTGGAACTAAAAAATATAATCAAAAAAAGGCTACTGAGTTATTTGCAAATTTAATAAGGAGTTTTCCAGATAGCCAATGGAGATTAGTATATAAAGAAAAATAAGAAGGAGATAAAGAAAATGGAAAAAAATAGAGAATTAGCAATAGAAATTATTAGTAAATTTGAAGAGTTATTATCTAAGAAAGATATAAAAATACCTAATGATGAAATAGAAAATGAAGAAGATGAAGCATGTATTTATGGAAAAGACTATTATGAACTAGAAGATGAAATAACCGAATTATTAGATAACAAATAGAAAGTTGTGTGGAGGTAATAATGAAAAGACTAAAAAACTTAGAAAATAAAAGCTATTGCAACCATGTATGGAATAAGAAAATGTAAAAACACAATAAGAATAATAATATACATACTAAAATAATTAGAGAAAGAGGTCAAATATGAATAATAAATATGAAGTATTTATACAATTATTAAACTTTAATATAAAAAAGCATTCAGCAGAGAAAGTCTTTAAGGACTTTATTTTTTTGTTTGCCATTGATTTAAGTAATAAAGTAGTTTTCAATTTAGAAAATAGTAGAAAGTATAACGAAATTTATCAAAGCTATGATATAGACGAACAAGCTAAAATGTATGCTTTAGCAGGAGAACTAACTAGAATATTTCAAAAAGAGAAAAAGCTAAATGATGTACTTGGAGAGATATACCAAATAGTTACTAATAGAAACTGTTTGAGATTATTAGAAGATAATGATGGAATAGAAAGAAAATTGCAAAGTATAATGAAAATCAATAAAAAATCAAATGACGGAAAGCTAACAGCAACTAATTGTGGTACTGGCTCAAAGATATTAGCGTATGCAAGCATGCTAAAAGTATTTAAAATAGACTATAAGACAGATTTACAAGTAACTGCAATAGATACAGATATATTTAATATATTTATGACATATATTCAATTGTATTTTTATAAAATTGATGCAGTTGTAATATTGGTAGATAAAAATACTAACCAGGAACTTATGAAATTATATACACCACATAACGAAGATAATATGGAAAATTTAATGGTTGCATATGAGGAATGAAAGTAAATGAAAGAAGATATTATAAAAAGAATTGAAGATACTGAAGAAACAATTAATAATAAGCTAAATGATAATATAGCAATTAAAATCTATAATTTTCATGATAGAAACAATGGTATGATAGTTATTAGAAAAGATGACAAAATAGATAAGACATTTAGAATAAAAGCAATATCAAGCTGTCAAATAGATATTATAAGAAACAATAAGATAGTAGAAAATGGATTATTTATAGATGATTTAGCAAAATGGATATATAACTTATATAATCCAGTAGATTACCGTTATGTTTTTTATGGAGGATATTTGAATAGCAAAACTTTAAAATCAGAAGAAATTAAGGATATTATAATAGGTAAAACACCAAATTATACAGAAATTAGAAAAACAGGAGCTTTAGTACATAGAAAAGAATTAGATGACCAACCTATAGTAAAAAACTATTTAGGACCAATGTTCGATAAAATAGATTATGGGATAATTTATCTTAGATATGAAACGCAAGAAATATATGATATGCTTTCAGAGTAAAAAGAAAAATAGGAGGAAAACATGGCATTAGAAAGAAGTTTTATAAAAGAATTTTGTCATAGCTTAGCAAATAATAAAGTATCTATGAAAGCTAAAATAAGTAAAGAAATTGTAAGATTAAATAATGAGTTATATGCAGATAATATTTTGGTTAAAGCAGTAGATAGAGATAATAAAGCAATGATAGTTTTAATCTACAGACAAAGCAAAATTATTGATGTTTTAAAAATTGAAGAAAAGTCAAATGAGTACATAAGTATAAAAAACAAGTCTAAAGAGTTAATTGACGAATTGTATGTTTACAGAATGAATAAATGGCTCTATGAATATATAAAAAAGTTAGAAGATTAGAGGAATGAAAAATTTCCTCTTTTTCTTTATATAAAAGAAAGGTGAATATATGATGGAAGATAAAAAAAGAGTAAGTGCATATCAAAAGTTAGTAGAGGGAATTGAAGGAATAATAGAAAGTGGAAAATATACAGAATTTTTAAAATCAATGAAAAAATTTCACCATTATAGTTTTAACAACCGCCTACTCATTTTTGCACAAAATCCAGATGCTACAAAAGTAGCAGGATATTGTACTTGGAAAGAACTAGGTAGAGGTGTAAAGTCAAATCCCCAAAAGATATTTATATTAAGACCTATGCCATATAAAATAAAAAAAGAAGAAAAAGATAAGCAGTTAGAAGAAAATGATGAAGAAACTGTTACATTAGTAAAATATGGTTGGACCATTGTCTATGACATTGGTGATACTTATATAAGAGAGAATGCAAAAGAAGTACCATTGTTTGATGATGTAGAGTTAAACGCAAATAGTAGTCAAGACTTATATAATGTATTACTACAAATAAGCCCAGTAAAAGTAGATGTAGAAAGTACAGGAAATGGCGCATCAGGGTATTACGATGAATTAGCAAAGAGAATAGTTTTATCTCCACTTCAATCAGAAGATGATAAAACTGCCACGCTATTACATGAAATAAGTCATGCTTTATATGATGACTTTGACTATTCAAAAGAAAGAAACTTGAGTGAAATATTTGTAGAATCAGTAGCATATATAACAGCAGACTATTTTGGATTGAACACAAGCAAATGTAGCTTTTCTTATATCACAAAATGGAGTAAAGGAGATACGAAAGAGTTATTGAAACTAGGAACAAAGATACAATATGCTTCAGATAAATTAATAGATAAGATAGAAGAGCAAATGAAAATTGCAGATAATCAAGCTGCATAAGGAGGAACTTGCAAATGCAAAACAATGTATATGAATGTGTTGATATTAGCAATGTAATAAACAAGCTAAAATTGAAAAAGATACATCAGATAGGTAATAACATATATATAACTTGCCCATTTTGCCAAACACAGAATGAAAAAAATGGGTATATGAAAATAAATACCATTAAAAATTTATATATATGTAATAATTGCGAATCAGCTGGAACTTCAATAGAATTATATGCAAAATTAAAGTATATGTCTAATAAAGAAGCCTTTAAAGAACTAATGAGAGAAACACCAATTTTAGACAATAGACCATACATATTTAATAATCCAGTAAAAGATGAGCAGTATAGAGATATTGTATATAGTAATTTTTTAGCAAGTCAAACATTAAGCACACAACATTATCAAAAGCTAAAATCTATGAATTTTACAGATGAATATATTCAACAAAATTGTTTTAAAAGTATAGAAAATAATCCGAATAAGAAAAAAGAAATATGTAAACAGCTACAAGAAAAAGGGTTAAAGCTAGATGGAACTCCTGGATTTTTTCAAGATAGAGATTTTAAGTGGACTTACAAATCACATTATGGAATTTTCATACCAGTAATATTAGATAACAAAATACAAGGATTAAGAATACATTTAGATAAAAAGTATAGTAATGATACCGAGAATATATGGTTTTCTAGTAATAACGAATATAATGGAACAAAGGCAAGTAATTGGCCAATGCTACTAAAGAAAGAAAATATTAATTGGATGGATATGTATAATCAAACCAATACTATTATTGTAGCTACAGAAATGATATTAGCACATAAATTATTTAATAGTACGAAACAATTAGTATTAGGTATTCCAAATAACTTAGATAAAGAGATATTGCTAGATATTATAGGTCGAATGAAAGTACAAGAAGTTTTTTTATATGTAGATCAATATACGATTACACATACAAGTACATTAATGTATTCAAATGTAATAGAAACTTTAGAAAAAGTTGGCATTAAAGTAAATTTCAGAATAGCTTTAATTGATGAAAGAGTTGTATCGGATTTTAAAATACAGGAAAAAAATGTAGCATGAGGAGGAATGCCTATAGATAGAAAAAAACAAATAAAGGTTGCTAATAAAGTAATAAAAGAACTAAAACACAAAGGATTTCAAATTAACCAATACTATGCTAAAACAACAAGGAGTATTTACTTAAAAATTGATTATGGTGTATGTGGTGGAATTAGAATTAGCGATCATAGAGGAAAAAAGAAATATAGATATAAATTTAACTTGATAGAACAGTATAAAGGTCCAAAACAAATAAACGATAGAGGATATATAAGAATGTTCTATGATTATAATAATACTGAAAAACTTATATCAGATATTCAAAACGAAAAGAAGTTAAAAATTTATAAATATGGTTTATATAATTATAAAAGCTACATGAAGAAAAATTCAAAAGGTAATTTGTATAAAACATTTAAGAATGTAGCATAAGAGATGGAAAAATAAATTCCATCTCTTTTTAAAGATAAAAAAAGAGGTGAAACGAGTGTTTAATAAAGAATTTTATCCTACGCCTAAATGGCTAGTGCAAAAGATGTTAGATAGTATTGATATAGAAAAGGTAAGATATATACTAGAACCATCAGCAGGAAAAGGAGACATTATTGATGCAATAAAAGAAAAGTATGAAGATAGTTATAGGTACAGTAAACCAGAACTTGACATAGATGCAATAGAAGTAGACGAAAACTTAAGATTATTATTAAAAGGAAAAGAATATAAGGTAGTATTCAATGACTTTCTAAATTTTAATACATTCAAAAAATATGACCTAATTATAATGAATCCACCATTTTCTTGTGGAGATAAGCACTTATTAAAAGCAATAGAAATGCAAAAAGATGGAGGAGCAATTGTATGTTTATTAAATGCAGAAACAATTAGAAATCCATATAGCAATACTAGAAAGGACTTAAAAAGAAAACTAACCGAGTTAGGAGCGAAAATTGAATTTTTAGAAAATGCTTTTGTATATGCTGAAAATGAAACAAATGTAGAAATAGCCTTAGTCAAAATATGTATTTTACCACAGGAGAAAGAATCTTTTATTTTAAGTCAGTTAAGACAAGAAGAAAAAATAGAAGAATATCAAGAAAAGGAATATACAGATTTGATAAAAGATGACTTTGTGAAACAAATAGTAGATAGATATAATATGGAGTTGGAAGCAGGAGTAAAACTAATTAATGAGCATAATGCTATGAAACCATTTATTTTAAAAGAGATTGATGGAGAATACGATAAAGGGGCTGCTATGCTTAAGCTAATTCTAAATGAATATGATGAAAATAGAGATGTAACAATCAATAATTTTGTAAAAGCAATAAGAAAAAAATATTGGAAAGCATTATTTAGTAATAAAAAATTTATAAGTAAATTAACCAATAATTTACAAATGGATTATTACAACAGAGTTGACGAATTAAAAGACTACGATTTTTCTATTTATAATATATATACAATAAGATGTGAAATGCAAAATAAAACAATAAAAGGAATAGAAGATACCATACTAGATTTGTTTGAAGAATTTTCAGAAAAATATCATTGGTACAATGAAACGAGTAACAATATTCATTACTACAATGGTTGGAAAACTAATAAAGCATGGATTATAAACAAAAAGGTTATTATTATATTAGATGGCTTTAACAGTTATGATAGAGAACCACGATATAACTATACAGTGTCTAGTAAACTACTAGATATTGAAAAAGTATTTAATTATTTAGATGGTAATATAACAGCAAATATATCCTTAGAAGAAGCACTTAGAACAGCAGAAAGTACAGGACAAACTAAAAAAATACATTTAAAGTTTTTTGATGTTACTTTTTATAAAAAAGGGACATGCCATATAGAATTTACTAATTTAGATTTATTGAAAAAGTTTAACATTTATGGAAGTCAAAGAAAGAACTGGTTACCACCAACATATGGAAAAGTAAGATATAGTGAGATGACAGCAGAGGAAAAAGCAGTTATAGATGAATTTGAAGGTAAAGAAAACTATCAAAAGACAATGGCAAATACAGATTATTTTATTGTAGAAAGCAATGACTTATTACAATTGACAGCATAAAAATAAAATTAATAAAGGAGAAAGTATAATATGAATGGAATACAAAGATTATCTGAAATGATAAAAGGGCAAAAAGATAAAGGTTTAATAAAAATTGTTAGTTATTTAATGTTACAAACAGATATGGACCAAGACTTCTTAAAAGAAGAAAAAGATTTAAAAGAAATGGCTGAATATATAAAAGGGTTAGCTAAAAAAGAAGCTATTAATGGAGTAGCAATGATAGAAGATGAAACAGTATATAGCTGGGCTAAAGAATACTTTGTAAAATCGAATGAGGAATTAGGTATTAAGAAGTATAAATTAGAAAAAGGTAAGCATGGAGATGTTAACAAAGTTGAAATAAAAGATGAAGACGATGAGTTTGGCTCAATTTTTGGTAACACAGGAGAAAACGAACAATCCGAAAAGAAAGAAGAAGTTGATCAAATTTCATTATTTTGAGTATAGGAGGGAAGAATAGAATGTATATACGAAAAGAAATAAGAGATTTTATAGCAAGAATGCCAAAAGAGATGAAAATACCAAAACATTGGAGAAAGTTTGTAAATGAAAATGATGTGGAATATAATTTACTAATAAAACATGGAAAGGAATCTGAATGTACTAATTGTGGCAAATATTTTCATAGTGAACAGAGAGAGGAACATTGGGATATATGCCCATTTTGCAAAAATAAATATCGTATAAAAAGAAGTAATCTAAAAAATTACTTCTTTTTATATGATTTAGCATTAATTGATAATATAGATAACAAAATTGTTTTTAGATATTTTGAAATCAGACGAGTCTATAGCAATAAAACAAGAAGATTTAAGGATAGTGTAGTAGAGTATGCTAGAATTATTCCAGAACTCAATATAGAATTAGTAAATGATAGATTCTTTAAATATATGTCTACTGAAAGAGTATATCATACTAAAAGAATAAAAAAATGGAGAGTTTTTACTGGAAACTATGGTTTAGGGCAGTATTATAAAGCAATATATTTAGAAAATTTGAACGAAAAGGTAAAAGGAACAGTTTATCAATATGCTCCTCTACAAGAGGCTATTAATTATCTTACTCTAAAAGGAAAAGAAGTAAATTTCATAGATCTAATGAAAAAAGCCAAATATTCAAGTTTTGAGTTGTTAATGAAAGCAGATTTGTGTCAGCTTGCTTTAGAATGCCCAGAAGAATTTAATAAGAAAGGTAACTTTGAACAGCGATTCGGAGTAGGAAAAGAATTTTATAGATTTATGCGCAAACATGATATTTCATACAACGAATTACAAGTATTGCAGCTAATAAAAAGAGGAAATATAAAAATAATAAGAAAAATCTTAGATATGTCATATAATGATATTTTAGACTTAAAAGAAGTAAGCCAATATATTGATTTAATCAAGCTAGAAGAATATGCTAAAAAACAAGAATATCTTTCACTTTATAACTATTTGGATTATATTAGAAACATGGAAAAACTATCAATACCATTAACAAAAAAGATACTATTACCAGAGAATTTTAGAAAGGCACATGATATAAGTGTAAAAAAGGTAAAAATAGTAGAAAACAAAATTATAATGAAAAAAATTGAACAGAGGTACGAGCAATTAGAAAAAAATAAGCATAGTGATAATGTATTTTTTATAAGACCTGCAGAGTCATTAAATGATATGAAAGAAGAGGCCAAGCAACAAAAAAATTGTGTTTATAAAAATTATAGTGAATCATATGCTTATGGAAAAACAGATATTTATTTCATGAGAAAACTGGAAAAGCCGAATAAATCTTTGGTTACAGTAGAAGTATCAAATGGTAAAATAAGACAGAAATATCAAAAAAGAAATCAAATGGTTACAGAAGAACAAAGAAAATTTTTAGAAATATGGGAAAAGAAAATACTGAAAGTAGCTTAAAAGAAATAGGAGATTTTTTCTCCTATTTCAATTTTTAATAAGTATAAAAAAGTGCATTAAAAGGTGCATTTTTCTATACCTATTGAGGTTTTTATAAAATTTTTTTTGAAATTGAAATTTTATAGTTATGGCGGTTAAAATATAGAAATAGAACTAGCAACTAAAAAAAGGAGTGAATATATTATGGAAGATAGTACAAATTTTGTTGAGATGATGAAAAAGATATTAGGAGAGGAAGAATATCAAGAACTCTTATTAGATATTTCTAAAGAGGCTAATAAGAAGAAAATTAATTTAGAAGATTTTTTTGAAGATATATTGAACAAGTATTGTTTTATTATATTTATGATAGGAATGTCAAAAAAGATTGAAGTAGAAAGGTATAAGTTTAAAACTAAAAATCAGAGTTTTGAAATAGAAGGTTGTGTATTTGCAGAGAAATATGAGAAGTACATAAAAGAAGTAGAAAATAAAAAATTTGAAATGGCGAAAACTATGATATAATAAAAAAGAGAAACATATAAGGACTAAAAAAATATAGATGCCATAAAGGGGCAATAGAATATTTACAAAATTTACATAATGTGATATAATAAAAAAGCATTAAAATACAATGAGTTATAAGGAAAATGTAATATGAGTAATGAAATAACAGTAAAACTGAAATGTAGTATAGAAGAACTTAAAAAGTTGCTAGAAATCAATGGGTTTAAGCTAGTACAAAAGTATTTCTTAAATGATACTTATTTTATACCAAAAGAATTAAACAAGGAAGAAATGACACCAAGAGAAATTTTAAGCAAAGCAATATTATTAAGAGATATTACAGAACTTATACCAAAACGAAAAATAGTGAAATTGACTTTTAAAAGTAAGAAAATAAATAGTATTGGAATTATACTAGAACAGAGAAAAACAGAATGTGAACTTACAGATGCTACAGAGGGAAAAGCATTCTTACAAGCAATAGGTTATACAGAATTAATGAATATCAAAGAAAACGGAACAGAATATGAGAAAGAACAACTGAAAATATCAATAAAAGATATTCAAAATGGAGATCAGTTGATAGAAGTAGAAACAGTAGAAGAAAATACTGAACTTAACACAATAGAAAAAATCAAACAAAAGATTAGTGAATTACAAATTCCAATAGATACCAATGATTATTTTATAAAGAAAGCTGAAATTGAATTGAAAAAGGTATTATAGGATGGTGAATATATGAGTGATACCAGTTTAAATTTGTATAAAGTATTTTGTACAGTTGTTGAAACAGAGAATTATACAGAGGCAAGTCAAAAATTATATGTTACAGAATCGACAATTAGTACTCACATAAAAAACTTGGAAGAACAACTAAATGTAACATTATTTTACAGAGAGAGTAATTGTTTGACATTAACAAAAGCAGGAGAGGAATTATATAATTCTATACATAGTCGAATTGATGAAATAGAATTTACTGAAAGAGAAATAATTCAGAATTATGATGTTTCTAAAGCCAGGATAGTAATAGGATGTCCATCTCATATAGCAACATTATATCTATCAAAATGTATAGAAGAAGTAAGAAAAGACTATCCTAATATGAGGATAGATATAATAAGTGTAGCAGACTATAATGGACTAATACAATTATTAAAAAAACATACTGTCGATTTTGTTATCTTAGATATAATACCAGATGACGAGAAGAGCAAAATGAAGATAAAAACATTAAAGAAAGTTAGTAATGTATTTATTTCTAAAGAACTAATAGAAATAAAAGATTTAAAAGAATTAGAGAAATATAAATACATATTAAACTATGAAAGTTCTATTTCAACTAAACAACTATTTGAAGTTCTAAAAAAGTATGATGTACAAATAAGAGCAGATATTCAAGCAGACAGTACAGAAGTTAGAATTAAAGAAACGAAGAAATCACAAGGCATAGGATATGTAATGAAAGAAGCAGCAGACGAGGAAATAGAGAATAAAGAGGTTTATGAAGTAAAACTACCAATAGAATTACCAGAAATGAATATCAACCTAGTATATATGGAAAAATACTTAACTAAAAATGCTGAAATCTTTATAAAAAAGTACTTAAAATAATTAAATATTAAAAGAGAAAAGAATATTCAAAACAGAGTATTCTTTTTTTATTTGAAAAAATCGAATATGTGTTAGAAAATTTCAACTGTACTTATAATTAACAGTAATATATAATTATTGTGTTAAATTTATAGGAAAGAGGTTGAAAAAATTGAAAAAGCAAAAAGTTTGTTGGAAAATCACAACTAAATGTAATCAAAACTGTAAATATTGTTTTGGGTTTTCTAATATTAAAGAACTAACCTATGATGAAAACGAAAAAGTATTAAATAATCTAAAGAAGAATGGAGTAACAAATATAACATGGACTGGAGGAGAAGCAGTACTTTATCCAAAACTAAATGAGCTAATTAAGAGTTCAAAATCAAAAGGAATAAGAAATAAGCTAGTAACTAATGGAATATTCTTAGCTGAAAATAATAATGAATATGTGGAAGATATCTTAGATAACCTAGATGAAATAAATTTATCTATTGATTCAATTGTAAATGATATAAATATAGAACTAGGAAAAGAAGATAACCACCTAGAAATAATAAAAAAAGTTTTAGAAAAGACTAAAAGTAAGGAAATAAAAGTAGGCATTAACACAGTTGTCAGTAAATTGAATATTAATCATTTAAAAGAATTAGGAGATTTTTTAAATAACTATAATATAGAAAAATGGAAATTTTTAAAATTTATGCCTATAAGGGAAAGATCTTTAGAGCATATAGAAAAATTTGAAGTAAGCGAAGTTGAATTAGAAGATAAAATAAAACAGTTAGGAACATTTCAAAACATAAAAATAGTTCAATATAAGAAACAAGTTGAATTTGAAAAAAGTCCTGTATTACTTCCAAATGCAGATATTATATTAACACAAAATGGAAAAGATAACTTTTTAGGAAATGCTCTGAAACAAGATAAGATTACATTTGTAAAAGAAAATTCAAAAATCAAAGTATTAGTTGCACATAATAGTGAAAGAATTAGAAATGCTATTGTAAATTCAATAAGTGATTTAGGCTATATAGATGTAGTCGGAGTTGCAAGCAACGGAATTGATACATATAATAAAATAGTTGGACTAAGACCAGAAATGGTATTTGCTGAATATAACTTTAGCGATATGCCAGGATTAGACTTAATAAAAAAGACAAAAGAAGAATTACAAGATAACTTTCCAAGTTTTAATACAATAGGAGAAATACCAGATAATGAGTTGATGGAAGTAATCAATATTACAGAAAATAAAATTAATGCTTGTGTAATGAAACCTTATGATGGAACAGCTAAAGATATTGCAAAAGCATACAAAGAATACAAATATCAATAAAATCTATTTTAAAAATAATATTTTTGTGTTATAATAAATGTAGATTAAAAAAAGAGGTGATTGTATGCAACAATTAACAAGTTTACAAGAATTAGAAATGGAAATTAACAAAAATGGTGAAGTGGTGTTAAGTAAAAATCACAATAATAAAGTAGTTATTATGAGCATAGAGGAATATAAAAAGAAATTACAAGAAGATGAAATAGAAGAGAAATTATTAAAAGCAGAAGAACAGATTGCACAAGGAAAAACTGTAAAAGCATCAGAAGTATTTAAGGAGTTGGAAGAACAATATGGATTCTAAAAAAGAAATATATGAGATAGAATTTACTGAAGATTGTAGAGATGAAATAAAAGAAATCTACAAATATATTTCGAAAAATTTAGATGCTCAAGTAGCTGCTAGAAACTTAATGAAAAAGATGCGAGATTCTGTAATGAATTTGAAAGAAAATCCAGAAATATATATGAAGATAGAAAGAAAAGATAAAAATAAAAGAGATTTTAGGAGACTTATAGTAAATAATTATGTGATACTATATACAATTGATGAAGAAAGAAAAACAGTATATATTTCTCATATGTATTATGGAAAGAAAAATTATTTATTCTCATAAAAAAAGAGTTGTGTAAAAAACTGATATAGGTTATTTACACAACTTTTACTTTTTTTGTTTCAAATAATAGGTTGTTATTATTCTTATAAAATTCTTAGGTGTAATTGAATCTTCATTTTCAAACAGTTTAAAAATTCCTTTATCTCCAGTCATATTTCTACAGTTATTAACAGATTTTAGAGCATTTCTCATTGCAGGTCTAACAGATTCATAAGAAATGTTAAATTCTTTGGCAGTCAATGAATAAATCTCGTTTAGAGAATTTAGCAAGTTGGGGTTAGTGTAACACTTAACAATTGCGTATTTAAGATAAACAGCTCCTAAACGCTCATTATAAAGATTTAATTTGTAAAATAAAGCCCTTAAGTTTTTTTCACTAGGTTCATAGAAGATGATATTATCTAAGTTATATTGATTTATTCCATCATAAATTTTGTCATAATCTAAATCATAAAACAATTTATAAACTTTAGCCATAAAATCAACTTCAACTTTATTGCTATCAA